>CAZCKE010000499.1:0-3005 GCA_964499005.1 uncultured Tepidisphaeraceae bacterium | reverse complement strand
TGCCCAGCTTCTTGCGGATGGCGGTGATGTGCACGTCGATGGCGCGGTCGGTGACAAAGACATCCGTTCCCATCGCGCGATCCATGAGCTGATCACGGGTCAGCACGCGGCCACGCGCCGTCAGCAAGGCGCTGAGCAGCTTAAATTCCGTCAGCGTGAGCTTGACCGGCTCATTGTCGATAGCCACTTCGTGCTTGAGCGTATCGATCGAGAGCGGCCCGGCACGCAGGAGCCCACCCTCGACGGCTCCAGCGGTAGTTTCGCTGCGGCGCAGAACGGTTCCCACTCGCGCGAGCAACACCTTCATGCTGAACGGCTTGGTCACGTAATCGTCTGCGCCCAGAGTGAGGCCGACGACCACATCGGTCTCTTCCCCTTTGGCGGTCAACATGATGATCGGAATGGTGGCGGTACGCGACTCCGCCTTCAAGCGCCGGGCGACTTCGGTCCCATCGATGCCGGGCAGCATCAGGTCCAAAATGATCAGATCGGGCGATTTTTTGGCGGCAATGTCGAGTGCATCATCGCCCTTATAGGCCACAAGCGTTTCATACCCATTACGCCCCAGGTTGTAGGCGACAAGGTCAACAATGTCCTTTTCATCATCAACGATTAGCACTTTCTTGCGACTGCCGTTGGCCGCGGGGGTCCGCACGGGGGCTGGTTGTCGGGCAGCTTCGTTGATTCTGGTCATAGCTCCGCTCCTAAAGCTTTTGGGGCGCCAGGCACAAGCGATTCGACCTCTTGGGTGTCATACATTTGAAGAAGCAGGCCTTCCCGTCAAGGCGCTAACGCGGGCTTAGCGCTACTCGGGATTTCCGTAAGAATCCGCCATTGATTGCAACATTTGCCCGCCACAGTCGTTTGATTATCATCAGCCATTCTGGCGGACTGGTCCGTGCATCATCATAACATTGGGAGCAGCGAATTATGGAGCAAATGAACCGGAGGGATTTGCTGGTGGCAGCCGCGGCAACGGCTTGCATGTGCGCCTTGGGCGGCCCTGAAGCACTCGAAGCGGCCACCACGGGGCCTTTGGATGTGGGACCGCTGACCAGCTACAAGACCGACGGAATCACATCGACCTGGCTCGCGCCGGAAATCGTCTCGGTCGTCAGGAGCAAGGGAAAGCTTTTCGCCACGTTCGCCAAATGCACGCATCGCGGTTGCACCGTCAAGGTGGACGCGACTGCGCCAGCGCCGGCATATTCCTGCCCGTGTCACCACGCGGGCTTTGATATCGATGGGAAAGTCACCCGTCCACCGGCAAGAACTTCGCTGGTGCGCTACGCGATCTCGGTCGATAGCAAGGGCCACGTCATCGTCGATCGCTCCAAGACGTTCGATGACACCAAGTGGACCGATCCGGCATCGTTCGTCGACTTGTCAAAGAACAGCTAACCACATTTCATTATCATTGCGGTGAAGTCATCCGTGCGACCAGTGACGGCCAGTGCGTCGTTTGGTCTGCCGCGCCGCCTTGCGCGGGAGATTGGCCCATGAGGGTGCAATCCGGATAGATCGATTCCTGGATCAGCTTGCGGAGCGGCGAATCGGTTGCCGTCGATTGGGGCTCAAACGCAGGTGAGAGCTGGCGGATCAGTAATGCCAACGGATGATCGGCGCGCAATTTGCCGCCGATGGAAACCGGCTCGCCGCTTTGATTGCATGTGAGCGTCATATCTCCGGGGTTCAACTCTGATAGATCGGCCGCAACGGGGTGAATCAAGCCGGACACGCTCAGGGTAAACGGCGCGTCGCGATGGGAGGATTGGTAAATCCACTGATCCGCGACCGCGACTGATTTGGCATCGACATAAATCGTTCCGGTCGCGCGAGCAATGGAAGATTGGGTGCGGTTGTCCAGGGTGAGCGCGCCAATTGCCACGAGGCAGAAGGCGGCCATCGCCAAGGGCATTCGGGGGGATTTCCAGAGCGCAATGCCGCCCGCGAGAAGCGAGAAGATGATCGCGAGTTGAACGATGCGCCGGCGGAATGCGGGGCTGCGGCCGGCGGGCCAGCCGAGAATGGGATCGAATGCCTGGGGGTTGATGCTCGGCGGAATGGCCAGGCCGCTGCGAACAGCCCAGACCTGGCCGGTCTTGACCCAAGGGAACTGCGTGTCGGGAGCTTCGGCGGAGACGACGGCCAAGGTCACGCCCGCTGCCAAAAGAAATTGGCGTGTTGCCAGCGGAATATGGGAGATGCTTTGTGGGTCGAGCACGAGAGCATCCAGTGTTTCCCACGCCATGGGCGGACCGGGAAGAGGCCGCGCGGGGTCCAGGCGAATAACGAGGTTTTGGCGGCTGGGGAAAAGGGAGGATGCGACCGAGTCGTCGGCGAGCGTCGTAGCCACAAGGCGATCGGATTCATCGAGCGGATACAGCGAGATTTGGGACGTTTGCCAGCGGGCACTCTTGATACTAGGACTGAGAACGAGCCAGGGGAAAACGCCATGATGGTTATCGCCGGAAGAGACCGAGGAGGCGATCGCGCCGTCGGCGGATAATTCGATGGGAGAGGAGCTCGAGACATCCCATTGCACGGGCATGGCGCGGCCGGGATGGAAATAACCCAGGAGAGGCAATTGGAGAGAGTCGGCGAACACACCTGTTTGCAGGACAAAGATTGCGAGCAGGTGGGCCAAGGCGATTCTGAACATGGGAATCACATTCCCAAATCGGCGGCGAGGCGCAGGGCTTCGGCGATACTCCAGGCCTGGGCAAAGGCGCCGACGGGGCGATGAGGCTCGTCGGCTTCAAAGATTTCCGGAATCTGGCCGATGCAGCCATGAGACATGGTATCCAGCAGCGGCTGCAGCCAGCGGCGGGCCTGGGCGACGGATTCGGGAGAGCGCTGGTTGATTTTGAGATAAGCATCGAAGAAGGCGCCCAAGAGCCAGGGCCAGATTGTGCCGTTTTGGTAAGCCTGATGGGGGAGACGCTGGGGGCCGCGATAAAAATCCGCATAATCAGCCACATGCTGGAAGTCGGAGGCATCGGCTG
>CAZCKE010000498.1:0-3012 GCA_964499005.1 uncultured Tepidisphaeraceae bacterium | reverse complement strand
TCGGATCGAGTCGGAGGTCCTTAGCCGCATCCAATCGGGCCGTGAACTTGGTCCCGGTTCTAGTCGCGTTGCCGGTATAATTGAAAATTGCCAGAACATTCCATTTCCCGAATGGCCGCTCGATCGGCATGTTCCAGATGCGGGCCGGCTTGCGATCGAATAAGTCCACCGGATACGACACATCCATCGTCGGCGGGCTGATCCGTTTCAATAGCTCAATCCGATCCTCGGGATATGCCACGTTAAAGGCTTCCGAGATGAAAAGAGTGCTTCCGGCCATGGCGTGGAAATTGGCGTCCACTTTTGCCTGGCCATAGTCGAAGGTCTGCCCATCGGATGAGTTGTACTTGTAGATATGGAACCCATCCCCATCGTTCCAAAACACACGGCCGTTGTAGAAAAAACGGTTGGCCGAGCCCAGCACGGTTTCCGTGAAGAGCCCAGTGAATTCCGTTTGAGTCAGGGGCGACACGCCGGTTTCATAACCGTGATCGGCATCCTCCGAAATCCGGCAGATGTCCACGATCCCATAGGAATGATCGACCGGCTGCATGTTGGAGCGGATGACCCTGCGCGGGGCTTTCTGGTCGATCGCATCGCGCCAAGGCATCCCCCCGGCATGGTACGTCTCCAGCGCGCTCATGTACGGGTCGTATTGCCCGGGCCATTTATCCCACCAATCCGCAAAATCCATTTCGGCCCGGCCGGTGTCTTTCTCGTGGCCGGTCACCCATTGAAACGCACGCTCCCGCTCGAGCTTGACGGTCAGTGGGTTGGAGAAATCGATGACCCTTTCGCCCCCATATTTCACGGTGTGTATCGGGAGATAGCATTCCGCCGGATAATTGACCCGCGCCGGACGGCCTTGGGTGCTTCCGCCCGAACCGTAGAATCCAAATGTCCCACCCGGGCCCGGGCCGCCGAGCCCCCAGTAAAAGTCGGTCAGCCCATTGTCCTGGAAAAACTTTCTCGCGTTGGCTGCGGTGCCGCCGGACATCCATCCGTGGAATCGGCTGTAATTGTTCGCAACCAGTTCCCGGTCGTCGAGATTGATCGGACGCCGCTGTTTGAGCCGGATGTCGCTCGCGATCGCGATCAGGTCCGCCTGATGTTCCATCGCGCTCAGCGCATCGGTGCTGAAATCGATGAGCAGCTTTTCCCCCGCGAAACTTTTTCCCGGAGGCATCGTCACTTTGTAGCTGCAGTATCCCCGGACCTGCATCCGATCGGGGGTTTTCCCCGTCCAGCCGGGCGATACTTCAAACCTCGACGCGCCCTTGACGGTTGTCACATGGCCCATCAACAGGCTGTTGCCGGTATCACTGTCTCTGACCACATGATTAACCTCGTATAGCTTCGGAACGATCAAGTTGATCACCGACCCAAGATCGTAATAGTCCCGGTTGCGGGAGTGGGTTCCCAGGCTGATCCATTTGTCAATGGTGCCGCCCAACTGCACATCGCCCGATACAAAGTAATCCATGTCCCCGATGTCAACCGGATCGCCTGTATTATTTGAACGGCCCAGGCTGACGAGAATGTCGTTCCCGGTCTTGCCGGCGGAAATTTGGTAGTCAAAGTCAAGCTGCCGGGGCTTGGTTCCATGCAATGTCACTGTCACGAACGATCCAAAGCCGTTGGAATCGTCGTTATTGACGGAACTGGTCACCGTCCAGCCGGAAGCATCATCGCCGGGAAGAAAATGCACGTCGTTCAATTGCATCGGCGTCCCCTTGATCCGGGCCGACCACCGGCAATTGGCCGGATCGACCGAAACCTGAACGTTTTGCGTTTCAACCGAGATGGGAGTCGCCGCGCCGATAGCGGCCCTCGCCCCTATCGATGGAAGTTCGTTGAGCGCGAGGAAAACAACCAAAAACGAAAAGCGAAGGACGCTCTGGATTTTCATGGGATACCCTCTCCCGACCGGAACTATCGTCGCTAAATCATCGGATGATTCAAGGCGGAGAGGCGAACCCGCCAAGGACTGGAAACCCTATCGAGCAGGACCCGTATCGGTTCTTTTTTATCGCCGGGCACCTTGCGACACGAGCCAAGCGGCGCAGGAGATGGCGAAGCCGATCCAGCCGACGGTTGGGGGGACAGCGCGGATCCAGCTCATGACGATCAGGAGAGTGCCGATGGCCCAGACCGTTCGGCATATTTGCGCAACTTGGAAGGAGGGAATTTCGCCAGATAACCCTGCTGATTGGTGATGACAAAGCGTTCGCCGCATTCGGGGCAGGTGCTCGAGGTGATGGCCGTGAGGTTGTATCCGCACTTGGGACATTGCAGGCCAGTATCGGGATTGGGAAGCGTCATGGGCAACTTGAAGTTTAGCCAGTGGGTTTGAGGAGATAAAAGACATCCGTGCGGATTTTAGAGGGGTCTTGGTTCCACTCGTCGAGCCAATGGCCGTAGGTTTCCCAGCAGGGGCGGATGAGCTGATGGCCGTGGGATTTGCACCATTGGTGGATGGCGTCGTGGGCTTGGCCGAGGAGATGGTATGGGCCGAGGTGAGTCGTGGTGGCGACAGTGCCGGCGGGGAGAGAGGAGGGAAGGACGTCGCCGATGGGGGCAACTAAGGGCGATTGGAGCTCGACGCCGATCTCGAGGTTGATGTCGTTGTCGAGGTAGACGGCGACGTGGCGGCCGGCGCCTGGGATTTTCTGGGAGCTCAGGGCGGTCCAGACCTGGCCGCAGGCGTCGGGGATGACCTTGGAGAGCTGGGGGATAGAGGCGCTGCGGCGGACGATGGCGAGGGAGCAGCCGGGGAAGGATTCGAGGTGAACGGTGTAGGGCATGGGGAAATTGTAGGAAAGCCTGGGATTGGAAGCGAGATTTTTTTACCACGGAGGCGCAGAGAACGCGGAGAAATACGGAATTGCCACGGATGGAAATCAGATGAACACGGATAGTTAGAAAACCGCGAGGGCGCGAAGGGAATTCAAATTCATTTGAACCGCCAAGCGACTGTGTTGGAGGTCAAGCGTGTTGAAGAGGACATTGGGG
>CAZCKE010000497.1:0-3027 GCA_964499005.1 uncultured Tepidisphaeraceae bacterium | reverse complement strand
CTCGTAGCCGCAGCGGGTGCACTGATCGACATGCCCGCCGAGCCGGGCGGTGCGACACTGCGCGATGTCGGTCAAGACACGCTTCTGGGCACGCGCCAGCGGCCGGACCCGTTCGAGTCCGGCTCGATGCGCCCGCACGATGTCCGCGATGTCAAAGCGCGCTCGGCCCCCGTGGGCCGCGCGCACCCGCCTACCAGCGCTTGTGCGGCAACAGGTCCAGCGGACTGGGGGTCTGACGCACCAGCTTCTCGGTCACCCGCCCGTAGCGCGCCGTTGACGTGAGACTGGCATGGCCGAGCAATGCGCCGACCACGCGCACGTCGGTTCCCTGCTCGAGCAGATGCGTCGCGAAACTGTGCCGCAGCACGTGCGGCGTCACGCGCTTTTTGATCCACGCTTGCTTGGCCGCGTCCGCGAGCGCCGCGCGCACGGACTCGGCGCACGCCCGTCTTCCCGTTTTGCCCGACGCAAACAGATACGGAAGCGGCGGACGCTCGCGAGCCCAGTATTGCCGCAGCCATGCGTAGAGCGTCGGCGACAGCTTGGCTTCCCGCGCCTTGTTGCCCTTGCCGTGGCGCACGCGGATCACCCCGCGCGCTCCGTCGATGTCGCTTACCTCGAGCCCCAAGACCTCCGTGATGCGAAGCCCCGCCCCGTACATCACCATCGCGATGGCCTGGTAGCGCGCCACCCGGATCGCGCCGATCAGCGCTTGCACCTCCTCCAGGCTCAAGACCGTAGGCAGGGGGTGCGAACGGCGTGGGTACGACAGAAACGATACGACCTCGGGCCGACCCAACGTCTTGCGATACAAGAACGACAGCGCACAGATCTGGCAGCCGAGCCACGACGCGCTCCTGCCCAGGCCGCTGATCTCCTCGACGTACTTGCGCAGCTGCTCCCGCGTCAGCTCCGTCAACGGTCGCCTGAAGCGACCCGCCAAATGCTCGGCGGTCTTCACGTACTTCTTGCACGTCCCCTTGGCGTACTTTGCCAACGCCAGGTCCTGACCCAGCTGCGCGATACTTTGGTCCATGGTGGCCTCCTCGGCGCTGCCTGGCGGGGCAACGCCGATCCCAGGGAGCCACCAATCGCGCCGCAGGTCAGGCCCTGGCGCTTGCTGCCTTCACAGCCGCCGCGAAGCGGCTTCGTTCAGGTCGTGCCCTCTCATCGCATCCAGGCAAAGAGGAGCACGGCGGCGATGACGAGGGCCGCGAACGCCGCTCCCAGCCTTCCAAGACTCTCCTCGCGCGCGTGCCGCTCGGCTGCGCCCGGGTCGCGGGCCAGCTCCGCCTCGCGGCGCCTCGCCTTGGCGCGCGGGCGCCACACGAGGAAGATGGCCATGTGCACGGCGGTCGTGCCGGTCGCCAGCAGGGTCTCCCAGAGGAGCATGTGCGCGGGGGCGTGGTGCCGGAGGAGGGGAATGCCCACGGCGAGGAGCGTGACGTTGGCCGCCGCGACGGCGTGCGACGCGACGAGCTCGCGACGCTCTCGATCATCGACCGCTTCCTTCAGGTCTCCCCTCGCGAGGCCGAGCAGGGTGGTCCAGCCCGTGACGAGCCCCGCGATCGAAGCCCCACTCGCGGCGACCACCCCGCCCCACTTCGCGAGCGCGGCGAAGGCGCCCTTGCCGAGCACCAGCGTCGCGGCGGGCGACGCCACCGGCAACGCCACGATCACTTGCTGGGCGAAGCTCTCGCCGGGTGCTGTGGACTCGACCGCATCGGCGAAGCGCGCGGCCAACTCGCCTCGCAGCGCGGCGCGGGCGCGCGACAGGCGCTTCTTCACCGTGTCCTCGCGCAGGCCGAGAAGGCGCGCGACGTGCGCCACCGATTGCCCCTCCCGGTAATAGAGCGTGAGCACCTCGCGGGCGTCGGCGGGGATGGCGTCGAACGCGACGGAGAGGGCGTTCGTACGTTCGTCCTGCAGGAGCGCGTCTTCCGGCCCCGGGTGCGGATCGACCACGGCCGCGAGCGCGACAGAGTCGACGCCGACCCCACCGTCCGGGCGGCGAGCCGTCCGCGCCGCATCGAGCGCCCGGTGACGCGTGAGCTGGCGGAGCCACGGCAAGAAGCTCGCCGGGTTCCGGAGCGTCGCGAGGTCGCGCCACGCCGCGAGAAATACGTCCTGGGCGACCTCCTCGCTCGTCGCCACGTTCTTCACGGTCGAGAGAGAGATCGACGTGACCAGGCGGCCGTACCGCGCAACGAGTCGCCCGAAGGCCACCCGGTCCCCGGTGCGGGCGGCGAGGACATCCGAGTCGAGTGAGAGGTCCATGGCGGTCATTCTCCGGGCGAGCGCCGTCGCCGAGTGACGGGCTTCTTTTCAGAGAGGCGGCCCCGGAGCGAAAAGGTGACCGGTGCCCGAACGTCGTGCGTGACGCCCGGGAATTGGTGCAGCGCAACACCTCTCGCCCACCCGGAGCCACCATTCGACTCAACTTCGCCTTCGGCCGTCCGTACTCCTATAGGCGAAGAGCCGAGAAACGCGGCCTGGCCGGTGTACACTTCCTGGGCCGCGTCGTGGGGGGTCGGCACGAGGGAAGCGCATGAGCCGCAAATCTGGTGGGAGACCCACCCAAAAAGAACTTCGCCTCGCTCGGCTCCTCGTCGGAGGGGCCGCGGTGTTGGCTGCTTCGTACCTCAGCGCCTGCTCGTTCCAAAACTTCGACTACCTCACGACCGACCGCGGCGGCAGCGACTCGGGCTCGGGGTCGGGCTCCGGCTCCTCCGGAGGAGGCGCCGACGCCGCCACGGCCGACCAGGCAAGCCCGCCGGACGCCACCGGGTCCGACTCCCATGACGCCGGCGTCGCAAACGACGCACCGGTCGCAACCTCGGACGCCACGGGAGCGGAGGCAGCGCCGCCCCAGCCGGATGCCGGCGGGCCGGGCGAGGGCGGCGGTGTCGGGCCGTCGACCCTGGTGAACCCGAGCTTCGAACAGGGCTACCTCGGCTGGACGTTCACCCCCACCGCGGCGATGGGCAAGTACGCCTACACGCAGTATCCGCCCACCGGCGGGTGCAC
>CAZCKE010000496.1:0-3039 GCA_964499005.1 uncultured Tepidisphaeraceae bacterium | reverse complement strand
TGGCATTTTTTTTCAGAAAGGTCATGCATTGGCCGTTCTCCCCGACTTCGCTGTGAACAGAGATGAAATCACGGTCGACAAGTGCCCGCACCATGGCGGTCACCTGGTCAGCCATCGCCGCATGAGGTGTTTCGCCGGCGATGTTGTTGGGCCAAGAGCTTGGATAGCTTGAAGAAGGCCTGCCGATGGGCTCGATGAGCGGCACCATTGCCAGGGTTGGATCGTGGGGATAAATCGGCCAGGGCAGGCGTCCGGTCGGGGGATTGAGATTGCTGTACCGCTGAGTGGTTGAAATCACCGGATGGCCGGCTTGTCCAACGGCCAAGCTTTGTCCGGTTCCAATGACCCCGGACCAATCCCAAGGAATCTGGACTGCCGATTCGGGAGTGGCGGCGTGAATGGAGGCGACGGTCAACATGGCGAAAAGAAAACCCGAAACGAGGAGGAGGAATATGAAATTTCCGGTTGGCCGCATTGTCGGTTGTCCCTTCTTTCCATGGATACGGACTTCAATAGATACGGATTTCAATTCGAGCGTTCTTGACCCAATACGCCCGCGCCGACCCCATCGCGGACTCACGCCATCAACATTAACCGATCGATCAATGTTGTGTTGAGGACGATCGATCGCAACAGGCTATTCGAAAAATTTTGTGACGCCGGATGCAAAGTATATCGAATCACCCGCAAATTTCATTTCCATGCCATTCGCTGGGTAATGCTCAATCGGCATTGAAGGATTTGTTGTTCGACAAGATGCAAACAGGGTTGCAATGCGGGCGCGGCAGGTGTTTGTGAAAAAGATGCTCGATCGCCCTTTTATCACCGGTTCACAATGTCATGCGAGAGACTGAAGTCGAGAAAAAATGGAGGTCGAGGAGTCTGCGCTATCAGACTTTTTTTCTGTAGAAAGCCACACTCCAATATTGTGATTTGAACCTGCGATTAAAGTCATCCCCCTTTTATGGGATGAGGTTTTGGAACAGGTCACTGAAAGCGGCCTGCCGCGCGGGAATTCATCCTGACTCGTTCCCAATCCAAACATTCAGCCTCAGGCTCTGATGATGACCGTCTCCAGATAATCGGCGGCGATTGCGATGGGACCCGAGCCGCCACCGTTGCGATCGTAGCGACGGGCCAGGTCGGCGAGTTCTTTGGCCAAGCGTTCGCCGGCCGCGGGCCCGACGGTTTCGAAAAGTTTAAGGGTTGGGCCGTAATAGGTGCGAAAGAATTCGACGTTCGCCTCGGCTGAGGGATAGCGAAAGATATTGGTTCGCACGGTACTGGTGATGGAGCGGATGGCGCTACCGAAGATGGTTTTGAGATGCGTCTCGTCGCCCCAACGGATCGGCGGGGTGAGTCCGACGACCTGCGGCAGATAGGTGGAGACGATGCGGAAGGTATCGCCGATGAAGCTGTTGGGAGTCCAACTCGCCAGCGCGATGGTGCCGCCGGGCTTGCAGACGCGGGCAAGCTCGGATGCAGCCTTGGCGTGATTGGGGGCGAACATGACGCCGTAAATGGAAAGCACGGCGTCGAAGGATTTGTCGGGAAAGGGGAGATTTTCGGCGTCGCCCTCGATGAATTGGACATCGAGCAATTCAGATTTGGCTCGGATGCGGCCGCGATGGAGGAGAGCAGGGACATAGTCGACGCCGACGGATTCGCATCCACGGCGAGCCGCGGCCAGCGCGGCGTTGCCGCTGCCGGTGGCGACGTCGAGGACGCGCCAATGGGCCTGGAGGTTGGCGGTTTCGGCGAGTTGCTCGGCTGAATAGACGATACGGGCGGCGACGCGTGCGAAATCGCCGCTGGACCAGGTCGCCTGCTGCTTGATCTTGATGGCCGTGAAATCGGGCGACTGCTGGGTTGGGCTTGGAATAAGTCCGGCGCTCATATGGCTCCTCATAAATAAAACGGATAAAAAAGAACGAACGTTCGTTCTCGATTGGTTGAATTGTACGACCGTTCGTGCTATTGTCAAGGCATGAGAACCATTTCATCCAAGGCTTCATTTACGGCAAGGGATTCAAAGGAAGATCCGCCCCGCCGGAGCAAAGGGGAGAGCAGCCGCGATGCGATCCTGCTGGCGGCCGCCGAGTTGGCGACGACCAAAGGACTGGATGGATTATCGATCGGGGACCTCGCGGCCCATCTGGGAATGAGCAAGAGCGGGCTTTACGCGCATTTTAAATCGAAAGAGGAATTGGAATTAGCGACGATCGAGCGGGCGTTTGAGATCGTCAACCGCGAAGTGCTCGAGCCGGCAATGAAGGCGCCCGCGGGAGTGAGACGGTTGTTGGCATTGGCGGACGCTTTTATTTCGCATTTGAGGCGGAAAGTATTTACCGGAGGATGTTTTTTCGCGGGTGTTGTCGCGGAATTGGACACGCGCCCGGGGCGTGCGCGCGATCGGGTGGCGCGGCTGCTGCACGAGTGGCTCTCATTTCAGAAGCAATGCGTCAAGGATGCACAAGCCAATGGAGAGATCGATCCGCGGGCCGACGTGGATCAGGTGGTTTTTGAAACCGAAGCGATGCTGATGTGCGCGAATTTTATGTTCGTTATGATGAACGATCCCACGCCACTGGCACAAGCGCACGCGGGGGTGGAGAACGTGCTGGCGCGATATGCGGCGAAGAGCGCGGGAAAAAAACCCAAATCCTGAAACGTCGTCACGAGATGGGAGGAGCATCGCCGGGGCGGGGTTGGTCTGGAAGAAATCGCCTGGCGGAAGGTGGCTGCGCCATGGCGATTCGGATGGCCGAGAGAATCTGATCGAAGGTCACGTCGCCCTTGATCAAAACGGAGTTGACGTTGAGAGCCCTGGCTTCATCGAGCAAGGGACTGTTGGCCAGGGCGCTGAGCACGATGACGGGAATCGTCGAGAGCCGCAAGTAGGAACGAAGCACGTGGACCAGTTCGATGCCGTCCATTTCCGGCAGCGCTAAATCAAGGAGCAGGACATCTGGCGCAGTGTCGATGACGTATTCGAGGGCTTCGCGACCGTTCTCGACGCCGTCGATATCGAAGCCGGCG
>CAZCKE010000495.1:0-3044 GCA_964499005.1 uncultured Tepidisphaeraceae bacterium | reverse complement strand
CCACTTGTACTCGTGGATCCGCTTTATCTGGCAGTCGAAGATCGTGTCGGGATTAACACTGAGCCCTGACGTTGCCTTGAGCCAGTCGGAAAACTGGGTTTTGGCTTCACGCTTGGCCCCACGGAAGGCGTCGCCGAAGCGCTTGTTGTCGGCCAGGGGTTTGAGCCTCGCGAGCTGGTCCAGGTTCGTGATCCACCCGTCGCCGATCGCATCCGTGACGGTCCGCGCCAATGCCGGGTTGCACTGGAGCAGCCATCGCCGCGGGGTAACGCCGTTCGTTTTGTTGTTAAAGCGGTCTGGGAAGATCTCGGCGAAGTCAGACACGGTGATTTTTCGCAACAATTCGGAATGAATGGCCGCGACGCCGTTGGTGCTGTGGGAACCGACGATTGCCAGGTTTGCCATGCGGACTTTGCGATCGTTGCCTTCCTCGATGAGGCTCATCCGCGCAACCCGCTGCTCATCGCCTGGATATCGCGACCGCACGTCATCCAGAAGCCGGCGGTTGATTTCGTAAATGATTTCCAAATTCCGGGGGATGATGGGCTCGAACCAATCAAGCGGCCACTTCTCCAACGCCTCCGGCAAGAGAGTGTGGTTCGTATACGCGAGTGTCCTTTGCGTGAGATTCCACGCCTGGTCCCACCCCAATTTGGCGTCGTCGAGGAGAATTCGCAGTAACTCTGGAACCGCCAGCGCTGGGTGAGTGTCATTGAGCTGGATCGCCACCTTCTCGGGCAGCGCTGTCCAGTCCGTATTCACGCGGCGGAATCGCCGCACGATATCTGCCAACGAGCAGGCAACCAAGAAATACTCCTGCACGAAGCGAAGGCGCTTGCCCATTGCGGTGGAGTCGTCCGGGTAAAGCACGCGAGTCAGCGAGTCGGCGCCGAGCGTCTCGGCAAGCGCGCCCACGAAGTCGCCGCTGCTGAAGCGCTGGAAGTCGAAATAATCGGGCGCTGCGGCAGCCCAAAGGCGGAGCGTGTTGATGGTCTTGCCGCCATAGCCGACGACCGGACGGTCGAACGGAATGCCGATCAAGGTTGATGGACGTCCCGGTATGGCCTGCAAAGTCCCGTTTCGCAGCTCGATCGACGACGCGAGTGGAATCCGCACCAACTCATGGGTACGGGCCGCTTCCCATGGATCTGGTCGCCGCAGCCAATTGTCCGGCTGTTCGCGCTGCCAGCCGTCAGCGATTGTTTGTCGGAACATGCCGTATTCGTAGCGCAGACCGTAACCCATGGCAGGGAGTTGCATTGTCGCCATCGAGTCAAGGAAACACGCCGCAAGACGCCCAAGGCCGCCGTTGCCTAGTCCCGCGTCAGGTTCCTGTTCCAGCAACTCCATTCGAGGGATGCCTTTGAGCGCGGCGGCATGTCGAGCGATCGGGTCCAGGAGCAGATTGGCGATGTTGTTATCGAGTGATCGGCCGATCAGGAACTCCATCGAAAGATAATAGACTCGCTTGGGATTTTCGCGGTCGTAGGTTTGTTCAGTGCGCACCCATCGTTGCGAGAGAACATCGCGCACCGAACGGGCGAAGGCCTCGAACCAATCGCGCGGCCCGGCGGCCTCCAAGGGCATCACATTGTCGAACAGGAGATGCCGGTCGTACAACCCGTCATCGGCTTTGGTGAAGTGAATCGGGCCGCACCCGTATTGGTTGAGCAGCGCCGATGCGATCGGCTCGAGCTTAGATCCCTCTGTCCGAACGCAAGGTTGTGTAGTGGTCATGGCTTGTTTCCTTTCGCGGTGGCTTAGGCAATCATGGCTTGCCACGATTTTCTGTTTCCTCAAGAGGGCCAGGTCCATTGATCGACCTCGGGCTTGTCCACGCCATGTTCGTAGGCGTAGTTCTGACACTCAATCTGCATGTTGCGGAGCTTCTCTTTCGCGTGTGCTCCGGCCGCGCGCAGGGCGGGCACTCGGTCGATGACATCCATCGCTAAGGTGAACCGGTCGATCTGGTTTCGGATCGCCAGGTCCATCGGCGTATTGATGTTGCCTCGCTCCTTGTACCCACGTACGTGCAAGTTGCGGTGGTTCGTCCGGCGGTAGGCTAGCCTGTGAATGAGCCAAGGGTAGCCGTGGAACGCGAAGATGATCGGCTTGTCGGTCGTGAACAGACTGTCAAAGTCGGAGTCGCTCAGCCCGTGTGGGTGCTCGACGGAGGGTGTGAGCTTGAAGAGGTCCACAACGTTGACGAAGCGGATCTTAAGGTCGGGGAAGTTCTGCCGCAGCAGGCACACCGCCGCCAGCGCCTCCTGAGTCGGAATGTCGCCGGCGCAGGCGATTACGACGTCCGGCTCGCCGCCCTGGTCGTTGCTCGCCTGTGGCCAGATGCCGAGCCCTTTGGTGCAATGCTCGATCGCCTGCTGCATCGTGGTGTATTGAAGGTGCTTCTGCTTGTCGGAGACAATCACGTTGATGTAGTTGCAACTCTTCAGGCAGTGGTCGGCGACGCTCAGCAGGCAGTTGGCGTCGGGCGGCATATAGACGCGGCAGACGTCGGGGCTCTTGTTCATCACCACGTCGATGAAGCCCGGGTCCTGGTGCGTGAAGCCGTTGTGGTCCTGCCGCCACACCGTTGACGTGATCAGCAGGTTCAACGACGACACCGGTGCGCGCCACGGAAGCTGGCGGCAGATCGACAGCCACTTGGCGTGCTGGTTGAACATCGAGTCGATAACATGCGCGAAGGCTTCGTAAGTCGAGAAGAAGCCGTGCCGACCGGACAGGAGATAGCCCTCCAGAAAACCTTCGAGCGTGTGCTCGGAAAGCATCTCGATGACCCTGCCATCGGCGGCCAATTCGCCGCCGTCGGCGTCTTCCGGAAGGAAATCCGCCAGCCAGAGCTTCTTGCTGGCCTCGTACACATCGTCGAGCTTGTTCGATGCCGTTTCATCCGGGCCAAAGACTCGGAAGTTCGTCATGTTCTGCTTCATGATGTCGCGCAGGAACTTGCCGAGCGGCCGCGTGTTTTCCGCGGTGGTTTTGCCAGGGTGATCCACTTTGACAGCGTACTCGCGAAAATCGGGGAT
>CAZCKE010000494.1:0-3049 GCA_964499005.1 uncultured Tepidisphaeraceae bacterium | reverse complement strand
CTGGGCGGCCTCCTCCATCGACGGGCTGACGCCTTCCACGATCCCGATGAGGAGGGGGAAGACATAATGGAGTTCTGAATCACTCCATCCTGGCGGGCAAGCGCCGTCAGTCTAACTCTTCTCTTGGCGCTCCCGATACCTTTCATGCAGCCCCGTCAAAAGCGCATAATCCCCACCATCCGCCGCCCGAATCGCCCGAATGTATTCCTTACGGATGATGCTTGTCTGGCCAATCACTTCTTCCGGCCAAACGGTGACCGCCTCCCTCATCTGCCGCAGCCAGATATTTGCCAGTAGCCTCCCCCATCTCCCATTGCCGTTTTGAAACGGATGAATCTGCACCGCTCGATGGTGCAGTCGAACCGCCTGTTCGGCAACCGGCATCACCCCATGATCCCGCCAATAGTTCAGATCGCGCAGCAACTCTTCCAGTTGCACTTCGATCTGTTGATACGCAACGCCGATGTTCAAATCTTCCTGCCGGCGACGCCCGGCCCATTTCCATACCCTGCCGAACATTTCCTTATGCAGCTTGAAGGTCCATGGGAGCGTGAACGGAGCCTGCCTGCCGGACGGTCTGGCCGCCAGGTATTTCACGATCGCTCGGCGAATGTTCTCCGCCTCGACGATATTCAGCTCAGCGCGGTCGGTGACGCGTTTCGGGATCAGTCCCGAAATATCAATCGGCGTCTCGCCCGGAATGGATGGCCACTTGCCCACCGATCAACCCCAAAGCTTTCGCGGCGAACCCACCAGAAGCTCCCGCTTCGTCCGCTCCTTCATCCGAGCCAATTCGCGCTTGGGAACCGCCTGCGCTTCCAGCGCGGACGTGCCTTGCGTTAATGCCACAAGCTGCTCCGCCTTGCGCGCAGCCTGCTCCCGCTTGAAACGCTCGATGTCTTTCGCCGCAAGCCCAATCTGAATCGAAGCGCCCAGCGCGCTCGCGATGGCAGCCAGTGTCGCAAATTCAGGCTCGGAACCTTCCTGCGATAACGCCCGTTGCACCGTGCGCAGTCCCAGCCCCGCCCGTTGCGCAACCGCCGAGCAGCTCATCCCCACCTTCTCGCGACGTTTATCGAGCTCTATCGAAAGCTGCTTCAATGTCATAAATCACCCCAGATATATTACGCCATAACTGACATATCGGCAAGTTAATATTACGCCATTAATGACGTAATTAATTGCCGCATACGAATCAGTTTGACCCCTGAAAAACAGGCGCATTCGCATTACGAAAGCGCCCTATTTGGCCTCAAATCGACCATTTTACCCGCCGACCAACTCCTCGACCCCCTGTCGGCAAGCTGGAAATGGCCATCCCCGCTCGTCCCCAAAAAGATTTTTCCCCCATCAAACAAATCCGCCCCCCATTGATGCCCGCGCCAATCGATTCCATGGACCTCCGCGCACACCTCCTCCGTATAGGGGTTCAGGGGTGAAAGTTTTGGAATTTTGATCTAACCCCAACTAAACTCAAACCTTGCAAATCCAATCCTAGTTCCAACCTCCCTTTTGGGTCCGAAGCCCCTTTTTCCAAAAGGCCAAAGAGATAGTCCCCAATGCCTTCCCAATCAAAAATCAAAACTCAAAATTCAAAAATCTCCAAACCAGCCAATCAGCGCTTGTTGGCTTGCCCCGCCCCTCCCTTTATGCTTCCCCATCCCATGCAATCCAAATGGTCCGACTCCGACGCCCAAGCCCTCATCGCCCACTACGCCCCTCTCCCCGCCGACCTCGCTCTCCGCATCTACACCACTCGACTCCTCGGCCGCGACTCCAGCCTCGTCCTCCACGGCGGTGGAAACACCTCCGTCAAAACCTCCCTCCCCGACCTCCTCGGCCAACCCGCCGAGACAATCTGCGTCAAAGGCTCCGGCTGGGACATGGCCAACATCGAGCCGCCCGGCCTTCCCGCCGTCCGCCTCGCCCCCCTGCAAAAGCTCCGCTCACTCGACTCACTGCCCGATGAGCAAATGGTCGCGCTCATCCGCACGCAATTGCTCGACCCCGCCGCTCCGAACCCCTCCGTCGAGACATTGCTGCATGCCTTCCTTCCCCACAAGTTCGTCGATCACACCCACTCGACGGCCGTTCTCAGCCTCGCGGATCAATCGGATGCCGAGAAGATCTGCCACGACGTCTTCGGCTCCCGCGCCGCGCTAGTCCCTTACGTCATGCCCGGCTTTGCCCTCTCCAAAAAGGCCGCCGACGTTTTCGACGCCAACCCCAAGGTCCAAGGCCTCATCCTCATCCGCCACGGCATCTTCACCTTCGCCGACACCGCCAGGGAATCCTACGAGCGAATGATCGAACTGGTGACCCTCGCCGAGAGCCGTCTGAAGCAAAACCGCAAGAGCGTCTTTGTCGCGTGCGATATGCCCGCCAAGCCCGCCGCTCTCGCCCAGGTCGCCCCGATCCTTCGTGGCCTCTGCGCCACGCCCGATCCCAAACTTGAGGGCGCCCATCGCCGGATGATCCTCGATTTCCGCACCAGCCCCGCGATCCTCAACTACGTCAACGGGCAGGACATCGGCCGCTACAGCCAGCAGGGCGTCGCCACGCCAGATCACACGATCCGCACCAAGAACATCCCCCTGATCGCGCCGCCCGCCGATGGGGATAAATTGGATCGATATCGAGGCGACGCCCGGGCAGCGGTCGAGCGGTTCGTCGCGTTGTACAACGACTATTTCGCCCGCAACAACGCCCGCCAGCAGACCAGGAAAAAGCCCCTCGACCCGATTCCGCGCGTCATTCTCGTTCCTGGCCTGGGCCTCTTTGGCCTTGGGCGCAGCGCCAAGGAGGCCGCCGTTGCCGCTGACATCGCCGAGAATACCGTCGCGACGATCACCGATGCCGAGGCGATCGGCCGCTTCCAGCCGCTGGGCGAAGCGGATCTGTTCGATATGGAATACTGGTCGCTGGAGCAGGCCAAGCTCGGCAAGACCCCCGAGAAACTCCTGGCCGGCCAGGTCGCCGTCATCACTGGCGGCGGAGGCACCATCGGCGCCGCCACAGTGGCTGTAGAGACCGGGCTCGTGCCGCGCGC
>CAZCKE010000493.1:0-3051 GCA_964499005.1 uncultured Tepidisphaeraceae bacterium | reverse complement strand
ATCGCCGGTCTCGGGTGGACTGGCGAATCCGATCGCGATCGCATTTGATTCAAGCGGCAAACTGGATGTGCTGGATGAAACCAACGACGACATTCTGCAATACAACTCGGATGGAAGTTTCAACAAGACGCTAATCGACTTGAGCAGCGAGGGCCTTTTTCAGCCGGCGGATATGGCGCTCGGGCCGGACGGAAGGCTCTATGTTTCGGGATTGAGTCTGACGGACGATTCAGGGGAGGTGCTAAGTTTTCTGAGCGATGGGACATCGGAGGGGGCATTAATTTCAACGGGTTTGACGGCGCCGACTTTCCTGGCGTTTGCGAATGTGCCGGAGCCGGAGTCGGCGGGAATGCTGGGGGCAATTTGCGGATGGATGTTGATGCGGCGTCGCGGTCGATTCAGCAGGGGCGATGCAGTATCCTAAGCGTCCATGGCGATTCGTATTCTCGCGCTGGGCGACATTGTGGGGAGGCCGGGACGGCAGATTCTGAGCCAGAAACTGCCGGGGCTGGTACGAGAGCGCGCGGTGGATCTGGTGGTTGCCAACGCGGAGAACATCGCGGGTGGGAGCGGGATCACCGCCAATTTGTTTAACAAGATTCGCAGTTATGGCGTGGACGTCGTGACGCTGGGGGATCATGTCTACCGGCGGACGGATATCGTTCCGACGATGCAGAACAGCGAGCGGATCGTGCGGCCTGCGAACCTGTCGAGCGCGGCGGCGGGACGCCAGTGGACGGTGGTGACGACCAACAGCGGGGTGTCGGTGGGAGTTTTTTGTTTGTTGGGGCGGATTTATATGAACTTGCCGGCGGACGATCCGTTCGCGGCGGCGGACCGGGTATTGGGCGCGATGCCGGAGAATGTGCGCGTCTGTGTCTGCGACATGCACGCGGAGGCGACGAGCGAGAAGGTGGGGATGGGGCATTGGCTGGATGGGCGCTGCTCGTTGGTGGTGGGGACACATACGCACATACCGACGGCGGATGCGCGGATTTTGCCTGGCGGCAGCGCGGTCATCACCGACCTGGGGATGTGCGGGCCGTACGATTCGATCTTGGGCCGGCGGAAAGATCGGGTGCTCAAGCACATGACGACGAGCATGCCGCAGTTATTTGAAGTGGCGACGGGGGACGTGCGGATGTGCGGTGTGCTTGCGGAAATCGATGCGGAAACCGGAAGGGGGATCAGTATCGAACGGATTGAAGTTCGTGGGGAGAACGCGGATCAGGCGTATGACGCGGATGATAAGCCGACAGCGCCGGGGGATGAGCGGTAAGTTTGTCACGACGAAGGGCTAGGGCGAAGCAATTTGATGGGCTATAATACTGGCAAAGACGCGTTATGGTGAAAGCCATCCAAGACAATCGTGAACGAATCCTGGAGTTGTGCCGGAAGCACTCCGTTAAACGGCTGGAGTTGTTTGGTTCCGCGGCACGGGGGCAGTTTGAATCTAGTCGTAGCGACATCGACTTTTTTGTTGAGTTTCTGAACTATGAAAGCCCGACGATCGCGGATCAGTGGTTCGGACTCCAGGAGGATTTGGAAAAGTTGCTGGGATGTCAGGTGGATTTGACGAGCTTGAGGACAGCCAAGAATCCTTATTTTCTTCAAGTGGCCGAACGTCACAAAGTTACACTGTATGCAGCCTGAAGTGCGCAAGCTGATGGAGGACGTACAGGTTGCCGCCAATTCCATTGCCGAATTTTCGGCGCGTAAAAGTTCGAAAGATTTCGCCGATGACAAATTGCTCCGCGCGGGAATTTATTACGAGTTTGTAATTATTGGCGAAGCGATTGTACGGTTAAGGGCAATCGACGAGGCAATCGTTCAACAAATTTCGGAGCATTCACGAATTATTGCATTTCGGAATCAGATTATTCACGGGTATGCGAAAGTGGACGACGAAATCACGTGGAGAATCATTCAGGATAAACTGCCGATTCTACAACGTGAGGTTGCGGAACTTTTAAGGTAAATCCTCTTTTCATTGCAACACCATTTCAGCCTGGTTGGATCATCGCGAATAAAATTCCGGGACGATTTGGTCGAAAGCGTCTGTGCCGGATGAAGGGGAAGTGTCTTTGCGGAGGCAGATAGTGCGCGTGTGTGGCATGAGGCCGCGGACGCGGACGGCGGCCACGCGGCGGGAGGCCAGTTCGGAAGCGACATCGTGGGCGGGGAGCAGGGCGCAGATGCTCTTAGTCAATCAACGCAGGGATAAAACCATGGCAATAAAATTCTCGCCGGAGATTCGCCCGGCGACAGAGCGCGATCTTGAGACAATCAACGACATTTACAACTATTACGTGGTGCATTGGCCCTGCACGTACCAGGAGCAGCTGGAGCCTATTGAAAGCCGGCAGCAATGGTTTGAGCATCACGATGAGAAACATCCAGTGACGGTGGCTATCGAGGAGGGGCAGGTCATTGGTTGGGGATCGCTCAGTTCCTATCACCCGCGAAGCGCGTATCGGTTAACGGTGGAGAATTCGATTTACATCGATCACCGTCATCATCGTCGAGGCGTTGGCAGCGCGATCTTGCGGGATTTAATCGAACGCGCAAAGTCGCTGGGGTATCACACGATGATTGCGGGCGCAGACGGAGAGCAGGCCGCCAGCATCGGGCTGCACACGAAATTCGGCTTCGAAAAGGTGGGGCATCTGAAGCAAGTGGGGTTTAAGTTCAATCGATGGCTGGATGTGATTTTCATGCAGCTTATGCTGGGGTAGACAGTGCCGCCATCTTCAACCGCAAATGGCTTAACTCGGGGGCAGAGCGGCCGCGGCGGGCGCGTCGAGGCTGCGCTTGCGTGATTTTCCGGCGGAAGCCGCGGCGGAATCCTCGTCTTTCCGGAGTTGCAGGCCGCGGGCCATGGCGATCACGCCGGTGCGGGCCAGCTCGCGGATGCCGTAGGGTTTGACCAGTTCGACGAATTTCTCGATTTTTTCCTCGGTGCCGGCGAGTTCGACCAGTAGGCTTTCCTTTCCAACGTCGACTACTGTTCCGCGGAAGAGGTTGGCCAGTTCTAGTGCTTCGACGACTGTC
>CAZCKE010000492.1:0-3054 GCA_964499005.1 uncultured Tepidisphaeraceae bacterium | reverse complement strand
AACATACAAGAACGCAGAGAAGACAATTATGAATTAGTTTTCTCTGCGTTCTCTGCGTCTCTGCGGTAAAAATTCACCCGAATGCCCAGCGATCGCTTTCCCCTACGCTGCCGCCGCCACGCCCTGATCCGAAAAATGATCCCTCGTCGCAATCACGACCGGCTCCGCCGCCAAAAACGCTTCCACGATCAACGGATCAAAATGACTCCCCGACTCCCGCGTGATCAGCGACTTGGCGATCTCATGCGCAAACGCTTCCTTATAAACTCGCTTGGAAGTCAACGCATCGTACACATCCGCCACCGCCACGATCCTCCCCGACAGCGGGAGCTTGTCTCCGATGAGCCCTGCCGGATATCCCGCCCCATCAAACCGCTCGTGATGCGACGCCGCGATGTCCCGCGCCATTTCCAAAAATCGCGTCCCCGGAAACCGCTTCAGCGCCGCGTCCAGCGTTTGAGCGCCGATCGTCGTGTGCTTTTTCATGATCTCAAATTCGCCTTCGCTGAGCCGCCCCGGCTTGAGCAGAACGTAATCCGGTATCCCCACCTTCCCGATGTCATGCAGCGGGCTCGTCGCATAGATCGCCCGGATGAATTCCGGATCGATCTCTTCCATGTAGTTCCCCATCGCCGGCAACTGCTTGGCCAAGATGCGCGAGTAATTCATCACCCGTTCCAGGTGCGCCCCCGTCTCCGGGTCGCGCGATTCCGCGAGCTTGGCCATTGCGAAGATCGCCACGTCTCGCGTCTCCATCGACAAAATCCGCTCCGCCGAATGCACCCGCGCCAGCAATTCCCGCGGCTCAAACGGCTTGACCATGAAATCGTCCGCTCCCGCCGTCAGCCCCGCCACGCGCTCGCTCGTCGTATTTCGATTCGTCAGCAGGATGATATAGACATACCCCTCCTCATTTCCGCCGCGGATCGCCTCGCAGAGTTGAATCCCCGTCATCTCGGGCATCTGCCAGTCCGTGATCACCAGCCGATGCGGGTCTTTGCGCATGATCTCCATCGCTTCCCGCCCGTTGGTGGCGCATGTGATCTCATGCCCGCAATCCGTCAGGATCCCGTTGAGCAGCTCGATCGTCACCGCATCGTCGTCGACAATTAAAATACGCATGGTGTTTACTTCCGATTGCCCGCCATATCCCCTGCCGCCACTTCGCGGCGCGCCTGGGGCAGATATTCCACCAGTTGATCCACCGCTTCGGATAATTTCTCGACCGTCGCCTCCAAATCCTCCGGATGATTTCCGGAGATCTGCTCCAGCTCCACCGCAACCCGCCGAACTTGTTCCGCCGATAGATTGGCGGCGCACCCCTTGATCGTGTGAGCATGCCTCGCCAGCGCCGCTCCGTCTTTCTTCCTCGCGCACGACCGGGCGTCCTTCACCAGCGTTCCGATCTGCTCCTCAAACCTGTCAAACAGCTTTTCCACCAACGCCGTCTTTCCGGCGCATCTCTTCAACAGTGCATCCAGATCGACCGGCTGCGATTCGATGCTCGCCGCCGTTTGAACCGGTAATTGCATCTCCTGGTCATTCGCTGCCCCCAGCACTCTCACGATCTCCCGGATCAAAATCTCCAGATCGATCGGCTTGGTTACATACCCATCCATCCCGCTGTTCATGCACTGCTCGCAATCCCCGCTCGCCGCGCTCGCCGTCAACGCCAATATCGGAATCCTCCGCCCCGGCCTGGGTACTCGCCCCTCCGCCTCCGCTCGCCGAATCTCCCGCGCCGCCGCGAACCCATCCATCTGCGGCATCTGGCAATCCATCAAAATGACGTCGTAAGGCCGCGCCAGCACCGCTTCCATCGCCAGACGCCCATTACCCACCACATCCACCGTGAAATCCCCCGATAACATTTCCGTCGCCACCATCTGATTGACCTCATTGTCTTCAGCCAGCAGCACCCGCAGCCGCGGCGATTTGTCCCCTTCCGGCCTCGAATCATCCCGCGACTTCATCGTCGTTGTCTTGGGCACTCCCCGGGGAACTGCCACCGCCGCTGCCTCCATCACGGCGTCAAACAGCTCCGATTGTCTCAGCGGCTTGGTCAGATGCCGAACGAATCCCGCCTGCGCCATGTGTGATGCATCCAGATCCACATCCATCGACGTCAGCAGCACCAGTGCCGTGCTTGCCAGCGCCGGCTCAGCCTTGATCTCTTTCGCCAGCTCCAGCCCATTCATCATCGGCATGATCAAATCGATCAGCCCGACTTGAACGGGCGATCCCTGCGCCGCGCATCTCCGCATCAATTCCAGCGCCTGCGCCCCGCTTGATGCCATCACCGGATTCCGCGCCCCCCACGCCACCAATTGGTCCCGCAGCATCGCCCGATGAACGTCGTTGTCGTCCACCGCGATGATCCGCAGGCCCCGAAGGTCCGCCGCCGGTTTGGAGTTATCCACACCCCCTTCAATCGCCGGCGGGCATTCATGCAGTTTCGCCGTAAACCAGAACGTCGATCCCCGCCCCGGCTCGCTCTGGACCCCGATTTCTCCCCCCATCAGTTCCACCAATTGTTTGCAGATCGCCAGACCCAGCCCCGTTCCCCCATAGCGCCGCGTCGTGGATGCATCCACCTGCGAGAACATCTTGAACAGCCGATCCGCCCGCTCCGTCGGAATTCCGATCCCCGTGTCCTTTACGCTGCACCGAATGAGCATCGCGTCGCTGCTTGTACTTTCGACGCTTGCCCGCACCACCACTTCTCCCTGTTCCGTGAACTTGATCGCATTGCTGATCAGGTTCGCCAGAATCTGCCTCAATCGTTGCGGATCCCCCATCAGCCGCGACGGGATCGCCTCATCAATCTGGCACGCCAGTTCCAATTTCTTCTGCGACGACCGCTGAGCCAGCAGTTCAACAACATCCTCCACCACATCCCGCACCGAGAATTCAATGTTTTCCAACTCCAGCTTCCCCGCCTCGATCTTCGAGAAATCGAGCACGTCATTGATCAGGTTCAGCAGCGCATCCGCGGATGTGCGAATAATGTTCGCGTACCGCTTTTGCTCCGGTGTCAGAGCCGTCCGGATCAGC
>CAZCKE010000491.1:0-3100 GCA_964499005.1 uncultured Tepidisphaeraceae bacterium | reverse complement strand
GGTCCAGAATGGTCAGGGGGCGGGGAAAACCGGGCCGGCCGTACGAATCGGGAGGGGGGAAATAAGTGCCGCCATAGAACGGCCGAAGATCGGGCGTAAGAAAAACGCTCATGGGCCAACCCCCCTGCCGGGTCATGACCTGCACCGCAGTCATATAAAGCTGATCCACATCGGGACGCTCCTCGCGATCAAGCTTGATATTGACAAAGCGACGGTTCATCTCGGCCGCGATCGATTCGTCCTCAAAACATTGCCGCTCCATCACGTGGCACCAGTAGCAGGTGCTGTAGCCGACGGAAAGGAAAATGGGTTTGTTTTCCCGGCGAGCAACATCAAAGGCCTCGGGCCCCCAAGCGTGCCAATCCACGGGATTATGCGCGTGCTGCAACAAATAGGGGGAGGTTTCAGCGGCGAGCCGGTTGGTGTGTGCGGGGTCAGGCATTGCGTCATTGTAGCCGCCGGTCGCGGAGGCCGGGCCGTTGAGAATAAAATCTTCTTGAAATATTAAACCATTTGGTTTACTATTATCTCATCGAGACTTCCATGCCCGATTCAATTTTCAGGCAATCCTCTTCCATCGATCGCCGGCTGGATGCCGTATTCAACGCGCTGTCAGACAAAACGCGGCGGGCCCTATTGGCTCGCTTGCGGCACAGGGAGGCGACCGTCAGCGAATTGGCTCGGCCGTTTCGCATGTCACTGCCGGCGGTCTCCAAACACTTGCGCGTGCTGCGCCGGGCACGATTAATCCGGCAGGAGCGCAGTGGGCGGGTCCGCAGTTGCCGATTAACTCCGGTGGGCATGAAATCCGCCGCGCGGTGGATAGCCGAGTACGAGCGGTTCTGGCAGGGGCAGCTCGATTCGCTGGAACGATTTTTCAATCAACCTCAAGTCGATCAGGAGAACAAGACATGATTCCGATGGATCCTCAGACGTCTCTGCAAATCACCAGGATGATTCCCGGCCCGCGCGAAAAAGTGTTTGACGCGTTTGTCGTGCCGGAGCTGCGCAAGAAATGGTGGTCCGCCAGCGCGGGGCAGCGATGCACGCTTTGCGAAATCGATGCGCGCAAGGGCGGGAAGTATCGGATCAACATGATCAGCGCGGACCATGAGTTTGTGACGGTGGGCCAATTTGTTGAATTCGATCGGCCCCAGAAGCTGGTGTTTACCTGGTCGTGGGAAAAGCCGACGGAGGAGATCAAGGAGAGCCTGGTGACCATCCAATTGAAAGCCCCGAACGACTCGACGACGGAGCTGACGTTGACGCACGAGCGGCTCAAGAGCCCGGAATTCCGGGACATGCATGCCCACGGCTGGGCGGGATGCCTGGGAGCGCTGGCAAATTTGATGCAGTATGGGACGGCGGCGCCGAACAAGACGCCGGGAAATGTGAAGGATCACAAAGTCGTGCCGGCCGAAGACTGGCTGAAGACGAGGAAGGAGTTGCTTGCCAAAGAAAAAGAGTTCACGCGGCTGCGCGATGAGCTGACGCAGATTCGACGAGACATGCCATGGGAGAAAGTGGAGAAGAACTATGTGTTTGATGGTCCGCGCGGGAAGGAATCGCTGGCCGACCTGTTTGACGGGAAGAGCCAGTTGATCGTTTATCACTTTATGTTTGATCCGGGCTGGCCGGAGGGGTGCAAGTCGTGCTCATACTGGATCGACAACATCAATGGCATCGCCATTCACCTGAAGCATCGGGATGCCATGTCGGTGGCGATTGCCCACGCGCCCTTCGAGACGATCGAGCCCTTTCGAAAGCGGATGGGATGGGGGATCAAATTTGTTTCGGCGTTCAACATGGATTTCAACTACGACTATCACGTTTCATTTACGCCGGAGGAAATGAAACAGGAAAAGGTGTTCTACAACTTTGGAATGTCCAAGCGGTTTTCGAGCGAGGGGCCGGGGATCAGCGTCTTTTATAAGGATGAGAAGGGGAATATTTTCCATACCTATTCCACATTTGGGCGCGGGCTGGACATGCTGAACGTGGCATACCACTACATGGATCTCCTGCCCAAGGGGAGAGACGAAGCGGGGCTCAAGGGAACCCAAGCGTGGGTGCGGCATCACGATAAGTATTGAAAACAATGCGATCAGTCTTCCGGCTTTTCGCCGGCGTCCGCCATCTTGACGATGGCGGGGTCGAAGCGGGCGACAACATCGACTAAATCCGTTTGTGCGGCCATCACCTGGTGGATGTCTTTGTAGACGCCGGGGGATTCGTCGATGCCGGCGGAGAGCAGGCGGATGCCGGCAGCCTGAAGCGCGGGGCGGACCTGGGACCAGTTGAATTGTTTTTTGGCAGCGGTGCGGCTCATGACGCGGCCGGCGCCATGGCTGGCGGAGTGAAGCGATTCATTATTTCCGCGGCCGCGGACGACAAATCCGGGGGACGCCATGGAGCCGGGAATGACGCCGAGAACGCCTTGGCCGGCGGGAGTTGCGCCTTTGCGGTGGACGATGGCTTCGCGGCCGTTGTGCGTTTCTTTCCAGGCGAAATTGTGATGGTTCTCGACCATGGCGAGTGTGTCGGCATTGAGCGCACGGGCGATCAGTTTGTGAATCATCGCATGATTGGCCGAAGCGTAGCGGCCCATCAGGTTCATCGCGTGCCAGTACTCGCGGCCGGGATCGCTGTTGAGGTCGAGCCAGGCGAGGTGTTTTAGATCGGCATCGAGTTCAGGATGGAGGCTCATCGCGAGCTTGGAGTAGTGGTCGGCGATGGCCGCGCCCGAACCCCGGCTGCCGCTGTGACTGAGCAGCGCCAGGTATGTGCCGGGCTCGAGGCCGAGCTCGGGCGCGGCGAGCGTGAGTGTGCCGAATTCGACGAAGTGATTTCCGCTGCCGCTGGTGCCCAGCTGTGAGCGGGCTTTTTCGAAGAGGTGCTTCGTGATCGGCAGCGTGTTCCAGTCTTCTTCGAGGACTTCGTGTTCGAGCGGTTTTTGGTGAACCCCGCCGGCCCCGAAGACGGTTTCGCGCTGTCGGATTTGGGCGAAGCGATCCTCTCACTTTTTGAGGCGGTCAGCGGGCTTGACCAAGTCGGCGACCTTCCTCCGTTCGATCCGCTCCCACGCGTCGAATGGAGGAGT
>CAZCKE010000490.1:0-3113 GCA_964499005.1 uncultured Tepidisphaeraceae bacterium | reverse complement strand
AGGCGGGAGAGAACGCTTGGGGCCTGATGGGTTCTCTCCCGCCTCCCCTGCATTCGCATGGAAATTTGCATTTAAAAATCCCGGCTAAAACGCGCCCTGCGAAAAATCCCTCAAATCTCTACACAATTGATCGATCATCCATTTTGAGTCAAACTCCCCAAACTCCGTGACCATCGACGCCTCAGCATCCATCGCGACCCCCGCCTCCGGCATTGCCGGCCGCTACACCCCCGCTATTCCCTCTTTCGACGAAATGCTGGACGCCGACGGCTCCCTTCGCCCCCACTGGCGGCCGTGGGTCAGCATGATGGACGACCTGGGCCATTCTGAAGTCGTCTCCCGTTGGGATTACGCCCGGCGACTCATCCGCGAAAATGGAATCACCCACAACGTCTACGGCGATCCCAACGGCACCTCTCGCCCCTGGAACCTCGATCTGATCCCGCTGCTGATTCCCGCCTCGCAGTGGCAGATTGTCTCCGACGCCATGATCCAACGCGCCCGCCTGCTTAATGCTCTCCTGGCCGATCTCTATGGTCCGGCGCAAGTCGTGCAGAGCGGCCTGCTTCCTCCCGAGCTGGTTTACGCCAACCCCTGGTTCCTCCGCCCCGCTCACGGATTGAAAATGCCCGCCGACCGCTGGATCTCCATGTACGCCGCCGATTTGATTCGCGGTCCCGGCGGACAATTCCAGGTTATCGCCGACCGCACCCAGGCCCCCTCGGGCACCGGCTACTGCCTCGAAAACCGCATCGTCCTCAGCCGCGCCATGCCCAGCGTCTTCCGCGAGTGTAACGTCCAGCGCCTCGCCCCATTTTTCATTGCCTTGCGCCAGATGCTCGCCTCCATGGCCCCCTCCAATCGCGACAACCCGCGCGTCGTTCTCCTCACTCCCGGCCCCTACAACGAAACGTATTTCGAGCACGCATATCTCGCCCGATATCTCGGCTACACCCTCGTGCAGGGAGACGATCTCACCGTCCGCGATTCCCGAGTCTTCCTCAAAACCCTTAGCGGCCTGCATCGGGTCGATGTCATCATCCGCCGCGTTGATGATGACTATTGCGACCCCCTCGAATTGCAGACCCACTCATTCCTCGGCGTCTCCGGCCTCCTCCAGGCCGTCCGCGAAGGCGCCGTTGCCGTTGCCAACGCTATCGGCACCGGCCTTGCCCAGGCCCCTGCTTTCCTTCCCTATCTCCCTGCCCTCTGCCGTCACTATCTCTCCGAAGATCTAAAACTCCCCTCCGTTTCCACCTGGTGGTGCGGCGACGCCTCCTCACTGCAATACGTCCTCCAAAACCTCTCCTCCCTGGTCATCAAGCCCGCTTTCCCCGCGATGGGCTCCGCCAAAATGGGGTCATTCACTAAAATGGGGTCGGACCCCATTTTCGGGGCCGAGCTCTTGCTCGAGCAGTTGCAGGAGCTTCGCGACAAAATTCTCTCGTGTCCCAACGAGTTTGTCGCCCAGCAGCACATCGAATCCTTCGCCGCGCCGGTGTTCGTCAACGATCATCTCCAATCCCGCCGCTTCGTCGTCCGCGCGTATCTCACCGCATCGGGCGATTCGTACGCGACCATGCCCGGCGGCCTCACCCGCGTCACCGGCTCAGCCGATTCTTTTGTCGTCTCTCTCCAGCGCGGCGGCGGGAGCAAGGACACCTGGATTCTCGCCGATGGCCCCGTCAGCGAAGTCACGCTGCTTCCCTCGACGGCTTCGCCCGTCGAGCTCAGTCGTGGCGGCAGCGATCTCCCCAGCCGCGTCGCCGACGATCTCTTCTGGCTCGGCCGCTACATGCAACGCGCCGAAGCCACCGTTCGCCTGGCCCGCTGCATCTTCAATCGCCTGGCCGATCCCAATGCCCTCGATCAGCCGCACACCACCAACCTCCTGATCCACGAGCTCCTTGGCCGCCCCATGCCGCTCGGCCCCGACGCCGCCCGCCTCCTGGCCACACAGCTCTTCTCCGTCGCCGACCCCAGCGCATTGCAATCCGCCATCGAGCGCATCCAGCGCCTTGCCGGCACTCTTCGCGACCGCATCTCCACCGATGCCTGGCACATCCTCCGTGAAATCGAACGCGATCTCCCCGAGCTGGGCGCCCACGGCGACGACGATTATCTCTCCGCCGTCCTCGAATTGCTCAACCGCCTCATTGCCGGTTGCCTCGCCTTCAGCGGCATGGCCGCCGATTCCATGACCCGCGGCCAAGCCTGGCAATTCCTCGACATGGGCATGCGCCTGGAGCGCGGTCTCGCCACCGGCCGTCTCATCCGCGCCGCTCTTGTCCAGCAATCCCCCGACGAGTTGGCCGTCCTCGATGCGCTTCTCGAATATTCCGACAGCGCCCTCACCTATCGCCGCCGCTACCTCACGCGCCTGGAAGTCCCCGCCGTCGTCGACCTGCTGGTCGCCGATGAGACCAACCCCCGCGCCGTCGCTTACCAGGTCGCCGCGATCGAGCGGCTGCTCTCCGGCTTGCCGCGCGAATCGACGTATCCCAATCGCCACGGCGACCATCAATTGGCCATCAAGCTCCGCGCGGCGTTGCGCCTGGCCGATCTTCAGGATGCCTGCCGCGTCGTCGACGGTCGCCGCGAAAAGCTCGACGCCCTCGCCGCCGACATCGTCGATACGCTCGGCTCCATTTCCGAATTGGTCAGCCAGACCTATTTCAGTCACGCGACCGCGTCCGACCGCCTGCATCCCGCCGAGCAGGAGCGGCCCACATCATGATGAGAGCCCATCCACGTCAATCACATACGGATTTCACTGCGTTTGCTCATACCTTTGGCGGTTTGGCATCCTGGTTCGTGGATGCCCGATTGGGTCTCAGTTTGAAATGCGAAATGCGAAGCAGGGGAGGCGGGAGACAACCCATCAGGCCCCAAGTTTTTTCTCCGGCTCGACTGAGCTCGCCGAAGTCCGCCTCCCCTGCAACCCCTCCACCCTCTTTCCCTTCCCCTCAACCGTCCAGGGGGACGAAAGAAAGGCTTTTGCCGGGTGACGCGACTCATCGAGTTGGGCGCTCTGTTTTCAACGCATCGAGACCTTCTTGCCCCTTTGGACGGTTGAGGGGAAGTCGGAAAGTGGTGGAGGGGGTGCGGGGGAG
>CAZCKE010000489.1:2325-3125 GCA_964499005.1 uncultured Tepidisphaeraceae bacterium | reverse complement strand
CCCCTCGAACTGCGTCGGAGTAATCCCGCGCTCGAACGCGCGACCGCGCTGGACATCCGCAGGTGCCGATACCACCACGACCGCATCAACCCTATTTTCGCCTCCGGTCTCGAATAGCAGCGGAATGTCGAGCACCACCATCGGAGCGCCCGCGGCTTCGGATGCCTGCAAGAAGCGATGCTCTGCCTCTCGAACCAACGGATGTACGATGCCTTCAAGTCGCGCCAGAGCCGACGGGTCGCCTGTTACTCGCGCAGCAAGCAGGCTGCGATCCACCTGGCCGCCCCGCGTCGTGCCGGGAAACGCGGCCTCAATTGCTGCGGCGGCTTCGCCGGCGTAAAGCTCATGCACGGCAGCGTCAGCATCGTGGACCGGCACCCCGGCCTCGGCGAACAGGCGCGCCGTCGTGGTCTTGCCCATAGCCATTGAACCGGTCAGACCGATCACGAACATCGTTCATGTATCGTCCAGCCGCGGTCAGGCCGCAAGCATCCGCTCCCGCCGCAACCAGTCGAGCAGGGGTACAAGCGGTAGCCCGAGGATAGTGGAGTGATCGCCCTCGATGCGTTCAAACAATTGCACGCCGGTACCCTCTACTTGGTAAGCACCGACGCTCGTCGTTACCCCAGACCCAACCGCTTCCAGATACGCGTCCAGAAAGGCCTCCGAGAACGGACGCATGGTGAGCCGTGCGACCGCAATGTGCTCGAATAGGACCGTGCTCTCCCGCATCACCGCTATCGCCGAATTCAGCTCGTGAGTCTTGCCCCGTAGCGCCCGGAGTTGATCGGCCGCGGCAG
>CAZCKE010000489.1:0-2315 GCA_964499005.1 uncultured Tepidisphaeraceae bacterium | reverse complement strand
GAGAAGCGCGTCGTATCGAGCGCCAACGTCTGGTCGGCACCGAGCACCGTACGCCCGTGCTTGCGGGCCGCGACAGCACGCGCCTTCTCACGAGCGAGCAGGGCCGCGACCTCGCCCGGCGCGTCTATCATGGCACGTGCCTCGACGCCCCGTTCGTCGATCTCGGCCGGACAGATTTCGACCGGCACGCCAGCTGCTTTCAAGAGATTCCTCCGACTCGCACTCGTCGAGGCGAGCACCAAGGGCTGCGAAGCGAGCCAAAGCGGCATCTCAATTCGCCGACTGGCGCCGGCGTTCGACGAGCAGCGCGAGCACGGCCGCTGCAGTCTCTTCGATCGAGCGGCGAGTGACGTCGATAATCGGCCAATTGTGCTTGCCGCAGAGCTTGCGCGAAAACGCGAGCTCCTCAGTCACGGACTGGCGGTCCACATACTGGTCGGCGTCGTGCTCGGCGCGCAGCCCCAGTAGGCGATTCTGCCGGATCTGCACAATTCGCTCTGGGCTCGCAGTAAGGCCGACCACCAGAGGATTCAGCAGCGTCTCAAGCTGTCGCGGCAACGGCACGCCCGGCACCAGCGGAACATTCGCGGTTTTCACGCCACGATTGGCGAGATAGATCGAGGTCGGCGTCTTCGAGGTGCGTGATACACCAACCAGAACGACTTCGGCCTGATCAAGCTCTTCGGTATGCTGTCCGTCATCGTGCAACATCGTGTAGTTGAGCGCATCGATGCGCTTGAAATATTCGGCGTTCAACGTGTGCTGCGCACCGATGCGCGGCTTGTTTTCACCGCCGAGGTAGGACTGAAACAGGCCGAGCACCGGGCCAAGGATCGAGAGGTAAGGAACGCTCAGCGTGCCGCACGCCTTCTCGAGCTTGTCGGCCAAGGTACGATCCAGCAAGGTATAGAGCACGATGCCGGGCGAAGCTTCGATCTCACTCAAAACGCGATCGAGCTGCTTCTGGGTGCGCACCAGCGGATGCACGTGCTCAACGGGGCTGAAGCCTGCGTACTGTGCCGCCGCAGCGCGCGCGACCGTCAACAGCGTTTCTCCGGTGGAGTCGGACACCAGATGTAGGTGGAAATAACTGCTCGTACGGTACGGCATTGACGGGAAGACCTGTGGAGCATCCGGGAGGAGGCCACGCATCATAGCCGTACGCAAGCCATTGCCACGAAGCCGCCCGGATGCGTCCACACGCGCCCCTCTCGCTACGCCAAATCGCTCACGCCATGCTGAATGTGCGGGAAAACAATTAGACCATGATGTTCACAGCTCTATCCCTCTATTCTGCATTGAAAAGACGAATAAAACCGCTATCCAAAGGCTTACACAGGAGACCGTTCGCACTCCGGGGATAGCAGCGTTCAGTTCGACAACCGTGTGAGTTCCGATTCATGAGTCCAATTCAGCGTCCAACAGCTACAACACTAAGATTCTAGTATTTAAGGGCCTTAAGGGCACTGTGGTCGAACCATCCGTGTATAAACCTCTGCTAGACGTGCTGCACGGCAGGCGCCAATCCATTCCGCCAGTCTGGCTGATGCGGCAGGCGGGACGTTATCTGCCCGAGTATCGAGCGTTGCGGGAGAAAGCCGGCAGCTTCCTTGATCTGTGCTTTACCCCAGAGTGGGCTGCTGAGGTTACGCTGCAGCCAGTCAAGCGCTTTGGCTTTGACGGCGCGATCCTGTTTTCAGATATCCTTGTGATTCCACATGCCCTGGGTCGCAACTTGCGCTTTGTCGAAGGCGAAGGACCGCGACTCGATCCGCTTGATGATAGCCGCGCGGCGGCAAAGCTGCCGACACGACTGGATAGTGCCAAGCTTGCACCAATCTACGAAACGGTGCGCCGGGTGAAGGCTCAATTATCGCCCGCGACCACGCTGATTGGGTTTTGTGGTGGGCCATGGACCGTGGCCACCTACATGGTGGCTGGTCGAGGGACCAGCGACCAAGCGCCAGCGAGGCTGTTCGCCTATCGCGAGCCTGAGGCATTTGCCCGGCTGATAGAACTCCTGGTCGAGTGCTCGGTCGAATATCTGCTTGGTCAGCTGCAGGCTGGTGCCGATGCCGTTCAGATTTTCGATACCTGGGCCGGGGTGCTACCGCCGGACCAATTTGATCGCTGGTGCACCGCGCCGACGGGTGAGATCGTCTCGCGGCTGCGCGAGAAAGTCCCGGGTGCCAAGGTGATTGGATTTCCGCGCGGGGCCGGGATGCTCGCACATCCCTACGCGGAAATTACGGGGTTGGAGTCGAATCTGCTCCTATGGACCAACCGCCCCTATTTTCGCCAGCATAAGCTTCACA
>CAZCKE010000488.1:0-3135 GCA_964499005.1 uncultured Tepidisphaeraceae bacterium | reverse complement strand
TCCCCCTCCCAAAGGCAAATACGAACCCCTCTTTCATCGCTCCCAAACCCTGATGACCCGCGTCCCTGTCCACCTCAGTCCTGCCCAATGCTCCCACGCCACTCAGGAATTCGCGGCTTCATTCCAAAAATGGAACATCCCTCTGCACATCCTTTCCATCGATTCCGTCCATCTCCACGCCCTGATCCGCGTCCCGGATCACAACCCTCGCCACTACCTCGGCCTCGCCAAAAAAGAATCCAGTGCCTACATGAAACGCGCCCACCTCTCCCCCCAAGGCGGCCTATGGGCCGCCCGCTGCAAATGTCTCCCCATCACCGATGCTTCCCACTTCGCCGCAACAACCGCCTATATCCGCAACCACGCCAAATCCGGCGCCATCATCCTCGAACCCCAACCCCAATAACGCCCCACTCCCAAACGCCCACAGCGCTTGCATCCCAAACGCCCAGGGTGCTCGCACCCTGGGGCTCCCCCCGTCTCCGCCCCTCTTGACTACCAACGCGACACCCAATGAAATCAAACAAGACAAACCCGAACCCGCTGGCACTCCCGGCGGCGGTATGGGCGGAATGTACTAAAAGTTTGGAATTGGTCCGCGAGGGCCACTGATTTGTCCGTACGAAGGCCGACTGGTAATTCCAGCCGGCCTGACCTTTAATGCGATATTATGCTTTTTCAGAACGCAGGAAATTATTAAGTTCCGCGAGAGAATTCAACTGGCCGAGATGGACCAAGCGATAACGAACGAAGCTGCCTTTATTAATTGTTTGATTGAAAAGGCGAATCGAGCGAAGATTCAATTAAATCATTTATTGCGGAATAATTATGGAACATCAAATAATGTTACAGGATCCCGCTCGACAGGAAAGTGGTCAAACCAAGTTTGAAATTTTCTCGTCCACACAAGGCATTCTGCACGTAACAGAGTTTTATGAAATAGGCGCCGTCGCTATCAAACATGGCTCGTGTACGGTTACGCTGATTCGTTCACGGAACACTCAGTCGAATGCAACAAGCGTCGCAGTCAGATTTGATTACAAAGACGCAAACAACCGGAAATATTTTGCAATTCTAGATGCAGATGAAATCGTTTCATTGGATTCCGCGCTCAAATATGTTTGGGAACATAAGCCAGAAATGGTTCGAGCGGCGAAAACATATACGGAGGTCGTGTATAGCAGTCGAGGTGGATTTAAGGCGGGATTGTATATTTCTGGGTCGAAAGAGGTTGGAGAATATATGGTCATCGGCAATCAAACGGTCTTTTTTCATTCCATCGAGGAGTTGCGGCGCATAGTCGATGCAACTCTTTTCAAGATCGAAGGTTTCAAATCGCATTAAAAAAATTGTCTGGCTTGCGGTAATACCTGTTGCCTGAGTTCTTCAAATGGAACCGGTCGATTTCGGGGAATGACACGGCACGGACCTAATTTTCCCCACTTCACTCTCGCACCATCAAAACCCACGAAAACCGAATTCCCCCCGCCCCCATAGACATCCCCTCCCATCCTGCTACAATCCCCTCCGGTAAGTCTGACGCCTCTCGCTATTTCGGTATCGGGTTAAAAACCCCCTCCCGCATCGCCTTAGTCGCCCCTCCTACCTTCTGGGCCTGAACGTCGGCCTCTTTCGTCTTGAACCCCGAAAGTCAAATCCGGGTTTTGCAGTCCCAATAGGAGTTCTCCATGGGCAAGAAGTTGTATGTCGGAAATTTGAGCTACGATGTCGATAGCTCGGCGTTGGAATCGTTGTTCACCCCCCACGGCACCGTCGAAAGCGCCGAGATCATCTCGGACCGCGAGACCGGCCGATCCAAGGGTTTCGGTTTCGTTCAGATGGGATCTGACGGCGAAGCTGCCGCGGCCATCGCCGCCCTCAACGGCCAGCAGCACGGCGGCCGCGCCCTCACCGTCAATGAAGCCAAGCCTCGCGAAGAACGCCCCCGTTCCGGTGGCGGCGGCGGCGGATATCGTGGCGGCGGTGGTGGTGGTGGATACGGCGGCGGCCGCGGTGACAGTGGCGGCGGCCGATACGGCAACCGTCGCTAAGCCCCAACCCCTTTGCAATTCAATTGCAATAGCCCACGGATCACTAATCCGTGGGCTTCTTTATTTTAATTCCGGGGAATGAAATGCGGGGAATGACAGCCTCCGCCGGACGCAAGCAATGCCCGCGCGAGGTTTTGAACAGCTTCTAGTCGCTCAATATTATTTCGCGGTGAAGGCCCTCACCCCTGGCTGAACTGTTTCATATTCGCGCCCATCAGGCCGACGGAGATGCCGTTGGCGCGAAGGATCTTGGTGGCTCTGCTGTTCATAATCAAAAGGATCACCATTCCGATGTACGGGATAATAAGCAACACGCCCAGCAGGATGGCAATGCCAGTGGAGTAAATGACCAGGGCAAGGCGGAAGACGCAGACGATGATCGTGACCAGAACCGCCAGAAGGCAGAGCGCCGCGATGCCCACGACCAGGACGCCGTTGCGCTGCGCGATGACGCCGATATAGACTCCGATGGAAGCGATGTACGCGAGGATGCAGTACATGATCGTTCGCTGGCGCATCGCGATAATGCGAATAGAGTTATCCCGCGGCGGCGTCGCGTACTGAAGCGGCGTTGGAGCAACTGGCGGAGGAATCGACATGCCGGCAACCTCCCATCTTGTTCTGCAATCGCCAACATACCGCGTCGGGGCATGCAAAGAAACTTAAAGCCTCTGACAAAATGCCATGGTTTCACGGGGGAATGGCACGGGGACGTGGAAATGACCCGGGGACGTAGCCAACCCAAAATCGCTGCGATGCAAACGCCGTCATAAATGGGAAACGCTTTAACAATCCAAGACTTTGCGCGCTCTGGCGCAGCAGTTTTCCCCACTTCTCGGGCAGACGCCGACAAAAATGCCCTGCCCAATTCCAGATTTTTTTCCTTCTAAAACCTTCAAACCCCTCCCCACCCCCAAAAGAATCCAACCAATGGACCCCGGCGCGCACCTCCCCCGCATACATCGCCAGGGGCGAAAGTTTTTGCTTTTTGATGCAACCTCAAACCGCTCATACGCTTACAAATAAAATCCCTGATTTTTCATCCCTTTTTGACCCCACCCCCACCTCTTACCACAGACCTTTA
>CAZCKE010000487.1:0-3137 GCA_964499005.1 uncultured Tepidisphaeraceae bacterium | reverse complement strand
GATCCTGGCCGAGGCTGATGCGTTTTGTCATATCGGCGAAATTCCTCACTCCGGCTTCGACCTGCCGCGCGAGGAAATCTATTCCAGCAACACCCGCGGCGGCTCAACGGTCCTCCAGACCGCCGCCGAACTGAAACTCCGCCACGCGGTCTATGCCAGCACTTGCCAGGTCTACGGCTTCTGGGGCATGCCCGCCGTCCCGCCTCCTTATCTCCCCATTGACGAAGATTGCCCCTTGCGCCCCTCGAATGTCTATTCCGTCTCCAAAGCCGCCAATGAGCTGTATGCCCGTTACACCTCAAACTATCATGGCCTCTCCGTCTCGATTTTCCGTTTCCCCGGCGTCCTCTCGGCCGACCCCGACCCTTGGCGCGTCAAGAACATCGAAACCGACGAGGGACCCCTGCGCGACGGCTTCAACACCTTTGTCCATGCCACTGATCTCGCCCGCGCTTTCGCCAATGCCGTCGAACTAGCCCGCCCCGGCGTCGACACTTACAACTTCAGCGCCCACGACATCATCTCGATTGTTCCCCTCCGTACCCGCCTTGAAAAAAATCATCCCAACGTCCCGCCGCTGCCTGCCGGCTGGCCCGACCACAAAAGCCCCATCGTCATCGACAAGGCCAAATCCCTGCTCGGCTGGGAACCCCGCTGGAGTTTCCTCGAATACTTCCATGAAAAACGTGCCCGCGAATTGAAATGACGTTACTCGATCTCAACGTCCGCGCCGACTTGCGCTGCCATCAACTCATCCAGTGTGAATTTGCTCCCGCATTCCGGGCAGCGCGATTCGCTCAATCCCGTCAGGTTGTATCCGCACGTCGGACATGTCACTGTCGACTTCCCTGATTTCTTAATCCTATCCTTCCTCTCCTGGGACGTTTCGCGCCAGATGAACACCGTGGCCACCAGCCACGTCACGATGGCCACCAATCCGCCAAAAAATACGCCGAAATCAGACGAGCCGTTGCCAGCCATGGCGGCTCCGCAAATACCGCTAAAGATCCCGACCAGCGCCGAACCGGCCGTAGCCCCTCCCGTGTAAGCCTTGCGCTTTGAATCCCAGCGAATGCTCCCTCTCCAGAGCAGCCACCAATATAGTGCTACCCCCATCCACGTCAGAACTCCACTGACGAAAAACATCGTATTTTCACGACGACTGTAATTCGTCCAGTCTCGCATTAACTGGTACGACGCCATCGTCACCAGCGTGTAAAAAATCACCCCAAGCGGGAACATGAATATCGAGAGCAGAATTCGTGCAACCAACCGTGACATGATGCCGGGCCATTATACCGCCCGATTACTCTAGACGTGCCTCAACTTATTAATCCCATTCAGCGCCGCTACCTTATACGCCTCGGCCAGCGTCGGGTAGTTGAAGACATTGTTGATGAAGTAATCCACCGTGCCCTGCAGCGCCATCACCGCCTGGCCGATGTGGATCAATTCCGTGGCCCCGGTACCGATGGCGTGGACGCCCAGAATCTGATGATTCTGTTGATGGATCAATAATTTCAGCATGCCGTCGTAATCTCCCAGCAGCTGCGCCCGGGCCAGTTCGCGATACTGCGCGATGCCCGCCTCATAGGGAATTCCGGCCTGAGTGAGCTGGTCCTCGGTCTTGCCGACCATGGAAATCTCGGGGACGGAATAAATTCCGAAGGGGAACAATTCCGGCAAGCTCCGCGTCGGCGCGCCAAAGGCGTGACATGCCGCCAGGCGGCCCTGCTCCATCGCGGTGCTGGCCAGCGCGGGAAATCCGATCACATCACCGGCGGCGTAAATGTGCGACACCGATGTCTGGTAATTTTCATTCACCTTGAGACGTTCCCGGTCATCCGCCACGAGCCCGGCCTTGTCCAGATGCATGACGGAGGTTGTTCCCTGCCGGCCGATGGCGTAAAGCAGCGTCTGCGCTCGCAGCGCCTTGCCGCTTTCCAAGGTCGCCTGCACCGCCGGGTCGAATCCATTGCCCACCGGCAGATGCTCGATCTTGGCCACCTTTTCGCCCAATCGCAGCGTGATTCCCATCCGGCGCATCTGGTATTGGAACGCCTCGGTGATCTCGTTATCCAGAAATCCCAAAACCTCGTGGCGGCCCTCGACGAGCGTGACCTTGATCCCTAGTGCTGCCATCATGCAGGCGTATTCCGTTCCGATGACGCCGCCCCCGACGACGATCATCGTCTTGGGAATTTGCTCCAGCTTCAGCAGGCCATCGGAGGTAAAGATCGTCTTGTCATCAAAGGGCACGGATACCGGCCGCGCCGGCTGGGTTCCCGTCGCGATCACGAAGACGTCCGCGCCCACGATCTCTAAATCCTCCGGCCGGTCAACGCACAGCGTCTTGGGCCCGTCAAACCGCGCCGCGCCCCAGATCAATTCGACGTTGTTTCGCTCCATTTGATCGCGGATCAGATCCAATTCGTGATGAATGACCTGCTGGCTGACGTAAATCAAATCCGCGATCGTAATATTTCGCTTGACGCGATAACTCTCGCCAAAGAGCCCGCGCTTGTTGACGCCGGTGAGATAGAGCACGGCTTCGCGCAGCGCCTTGGAGGGAATGGTGCCCGTATTAATCGAGGCTCCTCCCAGCACGTTGCTCTTCTCGATGATAGCGACTTTCTTGCCGAGCTTGGCCGCCTGGATCGCCGCCTTCTGTCCCGCCGGGCCGGTGCCGATGACTACGCAGTCGAAGTGTTTCATATAGTCCGATTTTTCCTTTTGCAGAGGGTTCGGCAGAATCGTACCAGAGGGAAAGGGGAGTGGTTAGTGGCTTGTGATTAGTGGTTAGTGAAATCCGAATAAAGCGAAATTCCGCGATTTTCCGGCAGAATTATCCACCACCGATCAATAATCGCAACGCGTCAGCCCCTAAATCCCTGTTGCCCCAGCCACTCCGCGCATAACCCCGGCCATGCCTTGAGCACCGGATCATTCCCCGCCAATCCCACGCCATGCCCGCCACGTTCAAAAATATGCATCTCAAATTTCACCCCCGCTCGACGGAGAGCCGCCGCATACTCCAGGCTGTTCTCCACCTCGACCGCGTCATCCCCGCCCGTATGAAACAAAACCGTTGCCGGCGCCAGCGCCGTACCCTGAACTCACTGTCTCACGAGATCCCC
>CAZCKE010000486.1:0-3143 GCA_964499005.1 uncultured Tepidisphaeraceae bacterium | reverse complement strand
TTTGTTTTCCGGGTTTCTTTAAGGGTTTGACGGGTGACGGGATTCGTTTGAGTTTTTGGGGTTTGGCTCGCTTGGGCAGCGGAGCCATTTCGAGGCGTTTCAATTTAGTTAGCGAAGACAAAATTGCCGCCGGAATTCTATTGGACCTTTGATCCTTGCGGCGAGAGGGCTTGGCGGCCGGTTTCATTGCGGCGGCATGTTTTTTGAACAATTCGTCAAACCGATCCATATTTGGCGCGTCGGGCATCTGATCCTTTGCAGGCTTTTGGCCAAACGCTTGCGGATGAAGATAAGTGCCCACATCTTTTTTGGATTTTTTTTGTTCCACGGATAATGGATTGGCTTTGGCCCAGGCATCGCGACGAATGCCGGTGATTTGCCAGGAGACTTCGAGGCCGGGATCTCCGCCCGCGATCTTGAATCGATTATTCGCTAATTTTTTAGAGACGAACAGGCCCGGTGCGCTGGAGCCGATCGGAGTCAATTGATAGCGGAAATTTTCATTTAAAGATTCAAACCAGCGTGGAAGCGCAATGGTGGCCTGGCCGCTTTTATCCAGGGTCACGATGCCGTCGTACATGTTTTTCAATTCCGCGGATTCCACTGCGGAGTGCGAGAGATACTTACGAGTGGGTTCCAGGGGGTGATCAATTCGGAACATCACCGCGGCTTTATTGACCTGCCCGAGCACATTGACGTTGCCTGAAATATATACGTCGCCGAGAAAGCAACCAGCCAGCGGATCTGTCGGGTGTGAAAATGGCCCATTGCCATAAAAAATACCTGCGACGTAACCCTGCCCCAGCACGCCCGATCCGCCGCTAGAACCATAGCCCGCAACGCCCACGGATCCAAGGCCGTATACTCCGATCCCGAATTGCGTGCCTGTGGAGTTAGCCCAACCTTGAACACCATAGCGGTCTCCCCCGCCGATCACGCCTGATCCATCGTGATTGACGGTATAACCATATCCTTGAACTCCAACTCCGCCCCCGGCTCCCGAGGTGCCAAAAACGCCAATCGTGTCACTTGCTCCGACGACACCCGCGGTCCCGCCAGAACTAATGCCGCTTGGGCTCCATGAACCCAAGGCTATTTGGCCAAAGCCAACAACGCCTCGTGTTCCTTGTCCAAATACGCCGGACTGAGCGGGAGCGGGCTGCGTGGGACTATTGCCAATCACTCGGCCAATGACGCCGACACCGTGATCGCTATCTCCTTCGACGCCAATGATGTCACCTTGTCCAAAAACTCCTGTTTGAGGTTGGGGTTGAATTGGGAGGTCATTTTCGATGGCCCGACCAATGACACCGGCACCTTTGTAGCTGTCGCCTTCGACGCCGGTATTATCACCTTGCCCGAAAACTCCTGTAGATGTTGGGGCCGACTGCGCCGAATCGTTTCCGATCGCCCTGCCGATCACTCCGGCGCCGTTGCGGCGGTCGCCTTCGACGCCTGCCATGAAACCCTGGCCGAAGACGCCGGTGGAGGGGGGAGGGGCTATGAACTGGTCTTTGCTGTCGGTGGCGCGTCCAACGACACCGACACCTGAGTTGCTAAGACCTTCGACACCGATATTATCACCTTGCCCGCAAACTCCCGTTTGGGGTTGGGGTTGAATTGGGAGGTCATTTTCGATGGCCCGACCAACGACACCAGTACCTTTGTAGCTATCCCCTTCGACGCCGATATTATCACCTTGCCCGAAAACTCCCGTTTGGGGTTGGGGTTGAATCGCGGGGCCAACTCCGATGGCTCGGCCAATGATGCCGGTGCCGTTGTCGCTGTCGCCTTCGACGCCTGCCACGAAACCCTGGCCGAAGACGCCGGTGGAGGGGGGAGGGGCTATGAACCGGTCTTTGCCAGCGGTGGCGCGGCCGACGACACCGACGCCTGAGTTGCTAAGACCTTCGACGCCGATATTGCCGCCATCGGCGTCATCGCCGCGAACACCCGGGGTTCCGAAGCCGTAGACGCCGATGAATGAGTCACTGGTGCCGGCGACGCCGATCGCACCCTTCGCCTCACCCCAAACTCCGGCCAGTGGCGGGTTTTCATATTCGAAGAGCCTGGGATCGATCACGAACTCGAAATTGAAACTTTTTCCGCCGCCCTCGATGCGGCCGTGGGCACCGATTTGACTGCCGTTGGCAACCAAGGCCTCAAATCCGTAATCGGTGGAAGCGATGACGCCGGTACCGTCACCGCTTTGAGCCAAGAGGCCGGTCCCGTTAAGTGAGAACGTTTGCACTGCAATCGTGCCGGCTTCGACCCAGATGCCGGTGTTTGGGCCGCCAAGCACAGTGATGCCTGTGCCGCCGGTCCCGGTCTGCACCCAAAGCCCGTTGCCCTGATCGCTGAAAAACTGACCGGCGTCGCCCGCCTCGCTGAAGGATGAAAGGCCCGTAGCATTGAAAGCGGCTGCCGCGCTAATGCCGGTCCCGCCAATCGTCCAACCTTGGACGCCATCGCCGGTGTCGCTTAGGCCTAGAACGCCGGCGCCGTATTTTGAATCTCCAACAACAGCCCAACTGTTGAAACTATTCTGTTTCCAATAATTCCAAAGCCCACTGATTCCGTTGTCGTCTTCGAAATAATCACCCATGATCGCTCACTTTTGGAATCGTCAGACGTGGAAAACGGAACAGTACAATCGGTAGAAATACAACTGCTTCAACAGATGATAAGTAAAGTAGCGATTTGAAGGCAAAGGATGGTTGGGCTCGCGCCAGGCGAGGCGCCACATGCCGACAGATTTCGGGGGCTCATGTGGCACAAACAATCCCGGAAAATTCCAAGTGGAAATGCGACGCGAAAAGATCGACAATGTGGCGCATCTAACCTTTTTGCGGAGGAATGATTTCAATGAAGTATCGAAAACTAGGCAACACGGACATCAGCGTTTCGGAAGTCAGCTTCGGCTGCTGGACGATGGGAGGGCTTAATTGGGTCAATGGCTCGCCCAACGGCTGGGCGGATGTGAACGAAGATGAGGTGACGGCGGGGATCAAAGCGGGGCTCGATGCCGGGGTCAACCATTGGGACAACGCCGACGTTTACGGGAATGGCCGGGCGGAACGGATGCTGTCGCGGGTGTTGTACCGGATGGGGGTGGATTCAAAGAAGCAGGTCATCGCCTCCAA
>CAZCKE010000485.1:0-3150 GCA_964499005.1 uncultured Tepidisphaeraceae bacterium | reverse complement strand
GTGTGTGGATACTGTCCCCCGGGGGAACCCTGATTGCCAGAGTCCAGTTGGGGGGGAATGATAACCCGCCGTTGGCGCCGGACTTTCATGCCGGCGATCGCCTCGTCCCAACCGGGGATGACCTGTCCGGTTCCCAGGCGGAAGGAAAAGGGCTCGCCGCGCGGGAGTGAGGAATCAAAGATATGGCCATCGGCAAGCCTTCCCGTGTAATGAACGGCGACACTGTCGCCACTCTTGGCGACCGCGCCGGTGCCGATCTTGATCTCAATAATTTGCAATCCCGAGGGGAGCGTGGTCGGCTGGGTATCGGCTTTGAATTCGGTGGGCGGAGTTGCCGCGGCGGAGGCGCCAGGGGGCGATGAGGCGGATGATGAAGAATCCGTGGGCTTGGAACAACCCACCACGAGACAGGCGAGACTGAAAACGGCCAGAAGATAGCGAGTCATGGAACCCTCGAAAATGATGAAATGGATAACGGTGGTTTATTGCCGTGGATCGAGCCGCCGGCCGGCGCGAACTTGCGGCGAGCCGGTCACTATACCCCATTTAGGTGAATTACGCATTGAAGTGAATTACGCGCGTTGGACCCAGCGCGCTAATAGTTCGGCGCGGCTGGAAACGCCGAATCGTTTGTAGAGAAGCTTCACGTACACGTGAACGGTATGGCGGCTAATCGCCAGGCGGAGAGCGATCTCCTTCTCGGATTTGCCGTCCAGAAGCAGTTCCAGAGTCTGGCGCTGACGAGGCGCCAAGGGGGTCTGGCCGGCAGGCGGCGGTTTTCCGTCGGCGAGCTGTTCGCCTAAGAGACGGCAAAACCCGGCGACAAGACGCCGTTTGCGCATGACCGCGTCATCGCGAGGGGCGCCGGCGCCGCGGCTGGGAGCGGGCTGAGGCTGAATCGAGCCGGAGGCGCGAACCAGCGCGGCAACGTCACCCAGTCGGGAGCTGTTTTTTTCGCGAGCCAACGAATCACCGATCCTTGTCCTGCCCCGGAGAACTGAACGATCACCGCTTTAGGCGAATTGCGGGGAAACGGCGGCGGAGCCTATGACTATACCGGCGTTGTTGGCATTGGGCCACAAAAGACTCCAAATCCATTCTTCCCGGGAGCGCCATGCGACGGATCGACCAATATGAACGGAAAACCTGCTGGATTGACGTGTTTGAAAAGAGCTTTCTGGGCGGGACCATGAGGAGAGTATTCGGCCCGCGACAGCTCGATCGGCTTTCGGCGGGCAGCGTAATCGTGGGGCCGGCGGCGCAGTTGTCCTTGACGTGCCGGCACGATAATAAGCGACGGGATGACACCCGACGGGGGATCAAACCGGCGGTCGTAACCTTGAAAGCCAATCGAGTGATTCCCGATCTTTCAAAGATCACCAAAGGCGCGGTGATTCGCGCGGCGCAGATTGATTGCATTTCAAAACGGCGATGAGCGAGGACGATTGAAATGACGCGACGGACAATGATTGCGTCAGAGAACGATCGCGTCCGCCTCGATCTCGATCTTCGCGTCGGCGTCGATGAGGCGGGCGATCTCGACAATAGTGGTCGCCGGGCGGATCTCTCCGAAGACTTCGCCATGAACCTGGGCGACCTGTTCCCATTGCGAGATGTCCGTCACGAACATGCGGGTGCGGATGACATGCTCGATCCGGCCGCCAAGGGCTTCGATCGCGGCGCGAATGATCGCCAGGGACCTGCGGGTTTGGTCGGCCATCGACGGGGAGTACTTGCCATCGGCGTTGATTCCAACCGTACCGGTGACCGCGATGAAATTTCCGCTGCGCACAGCGCGGGAATAGCCCATCTTGGGCTCCCATTTGGAGCCGGAACTGGCGGTTTTTCGTCCGGCGCGATCGGCCAAAGTGATATGAATGTCGCTGGGCACGGAGCCTCCAATTGGTATGAGGGGATGATCTTAGTAAGAAGGTTTCCCGATGCAATCGGCGCTTGGGGGATCACAATTCAATCGTGCGGAAAAATTTGGCGCGATAGCCGCTGCCGATGTTGATGGCTTGGATGGCGCCGATGTGTGTCTCAACGGGGAAATGGCTGTGGCCGCAGAAAACATGGCGGACATTGGGGTATTGAGCAAGCAACGCGCCGATTTTTTCGCTCCCCAGATAAGCGCGGGCGAAATCCCATTGGATGCTATGGGAGGGTGGAAGCAACTCCGCGAACGGCACGCAATGGATCGCGGCGACGATTTGGGGGATGTCTTTTAGCGATTGCAACTGACTGTTGAGTGTTTCGAGCAATTCGGTGAGAAATCGCTCGTCGCTGCGGCCCAGCTTGATGTGCAGGCCATCGTTCCATCGGGCGAAAATTTCACGGGCCGTGGAAGAGATGTCGCTGCTGTCTCTCATCAGCGATGCGTATTCCTCGTATCGCTCAGCAACGCCCGGGGAGACTTTGTGCTCGTAGAATCGGCTGGGAATGCCTAATTCCGGGCGGGCGAACGAATAGTCGTACCAGCCGATGCTGCCGACGATTCCGATCGGGCCCGCGACAAATGGGTGGTCGTTCAGCCAGTGCCATCCGATCGCAGCGCAGCGGCGGGGGAGTTCTTCAGTGAAGAGTTGATAGCTGTCGGAGCGGGTGGTCCAGAGTTCGTGATTCCCGGCGACCAGGAGCTTGGGGCCCGCGAAGTGAAACCGAGTGAGGCATTGCTCCAGTGAATCACCGTCCGCGATGGCAGTATCGCCGATGACCAGCAGGACATCTCCGCCGGTGGCGTTCATCTGTTCAATGAGGTCCTGGGCCAGAGGGCGCGAGCGCGGGTGGTTGTAATGGAGATCGGCCGTGACCAGGAGGCGCATCGCCGCATTGTAGGAGGGGTGAGATATGAAACGTGAAGACGTGAAAACGTGAAGAGGGATTGCACAACGCCTTCTTCACGTTTTCACGTCTTCACGTTTCAACTTTACGCGTTTCAGATTCACGCGCTGCGACGCGACCATTATCGCAACAGCGCGATATCCACCAGCACGACATTGTTCGGCGAGTTCTCCGATTCCCAGTAGAGGTGTCGCAGGTTCACCTGGCCGCTGGGGACGTGCCCGGCGGCGACGCTCTTGCCATAGATCTCGCCGATGGCCTGGGACATCGGCTGGTTCCCGGGGCCGGTGAAGAGGACCGGCGCGCCCC
>CAZCKE010000484.1:0-3152 GCA_964499005.1 uncultured Tepidisphaeraceae bacterium | reverse complement strand
AAGGGCACTACCCGCCCCGCTGCTATCCGGCCAATGGCGAAACCGAAATCAGCCGCGTCCCCAAGGTTTGGAGACTCGGCAACATCACCGTGCCCGGCATGGAATATCACTTTGCATCCGATGCCCAATTGGAAGATGAAAAGGTCGTCTACAATTTTTTTGTTTCGCCCCGAGTGCCCGGCGTGGTGGTCAGCCATCCGGAACTCGACGGCGTTATCTGCCGCGATATTGAGAGCATTTACAAATCGGGCGAAGACTATCAACGGCGTTATTACGGCGCGGCCGAATTTCAATTGGTAACCAACGCTCAAATGTCGGTCCAACAGCGAGACCAGGCCTTTGAAGATCTTCTGACGCCCGATATCGGCCTGATCCGCACTCTGATGAATCGCGATCCCGGAGGGAAATAATTATGACCAACGAAATGCAATTGTCCAAGGCCGCGGGCCTGCCCGTCGCCTCCGACACCACCAACGGAAACGGTTATTCCAATCCCCCCGGAAAACCGCAAGGATTCAAGAAACTGCACCGCATCCTGCGCGGCCGCTACAAGATGGTCATCGGCCTGGGGATCGTCTGCGCCATTCTCGGCGGGCTGTGGGGTTATCTGGGGCAAAAGCCGCTCTATCAAAGCGAAGGCCGCATTGAAATCAGCCCGACGATTCCCTCGGCGACATCCAGCATTGACGAGATGCTGCCGGGGTACAGCGCATTTCTTCAATCCCAGACGGCGCTGATCGTCGGGCCTGAAATGATCCAGCGGGCGCTGGGGCAACCGGAATGGACGGGGGTTGATTCCGAAAAATTGACCGACGGCCTGATCGACCGCTTTGGGGCTAACCTTGATGCCGAGCAGATTGCCGGCACCAACTTGATCCGAATCACCTTCAACGATCCCGATCCCACCATCGCACAGGCCGGCGCCATGGCCATGTGCGTTGCGTACAAGGAGTTTTACGACTCCCAGGACCCGCTACTGCTCAATCGAAAGCTTGCGAACCTCGATCAGCAGCGCCAGTTCACGAACACGCAGCTTCAGAGTTATCAATCGCAATTGTCCGATCTGGCCAAGAAATATGGCACGGACGATCTGGGGGATTTTCAGCGGACCCAGATGCAGCAAAAAGCCCACCTCGACCAGATGCTTTCCGAGGCCGAAACGGAATACAAGCAGGCCCAGATCGCTGTTGGGCAAAATCCGTTGGCGCCCGCCGTCGATGGAAGCGCCCCGGGCGCCAAGACCGCGCCGACTCCCTTGAACGAAGATCAGATCGCATCCGTCGACCCCCAGATGCGGGCCCTGATTCTGGACCGCACGAATACTCAGAGAAGGATCAACAAGCTCAAAGGTGAAGGGTTAGGCCCGGCCAACCCCCGGGTCGAAAGCCTGGAAAGCGACCTGAGCGTTACCAGCCAGGAAATTCAGACCTACGTCGACACGTTCAACCGCAACTTCCAGTCCGCCGGCGGCACCGGCCGCGTTGGGCCACTGTCGGTTTCGGCGAACTTGCAGGCCGATCTCGAAGCCAAGAAAACGCGAGTGCAGTTGCTCACCGATGCGCGTGACAAGCAGGATGCGCTTTGCCGCGACATCGGGCAGCGAATGTTCACCATTCGCGAGTACACCAGCAAAATTGAGATGCTCCAAGCCTCCCTGAATCTCGTGACGCACAACTATGACGAGTTGACGACGCAAAAGAAGCTGATGGAAAGCCAAATCGCGATCGTGAGCGTTCCGACCAAGAAATTCCAGCCCACGATCGATCGTCGCAAGCAATTCGCGACAGTCGGCTTCATCGGCGGCGGACTTCTGCCGGCGTTGATCGTGGTGTTGTTCGGGCTGATCGACGGCCGATTCCGATTCAGCGATGAAGCCAACAGCGATCTGAGCGGCGTCCCGCTCCTGGGTATTCTGCCGAACCTGCCCGATCTACTGACCGACCCCGGCCAAGCGGCGACGGCGGCTCACTGCGTGCATCAGATTCGCACGATTCTTCAGATCGGCAGCCCCAGCAGCGAACGGTGTGTCTTTGCAGTCACCAGCGGCTCGCCGGGCGACGGCAAGACCAGCCTCACGCTCGCTTTGGGCCTGAGCTTTGCCGCCAGCGGTTCCAAAACCTTGCTGATCGACGCCGACCTGGTCGGCGCGGGCCTAACGGCGCGGCTCAACGTCTCCAGCGAACACGGCGTGCTCGAAGCGATGGCCGCTCGCGACATCGCCCCATTCCTTCGAAATACGGATGTGAACAATCTCTCCATTCTGCCCGTGGGGGAATCGCTCGGCGGATACACCGGCACGATCGCTCCGGCTGCTGTCCGGCGGCTGGTAAACGAAGCGCGGACCCAATTCGACGTGATCCTGATCGACACCGGCCCGATCCTGGCCAGCATTGAAGCGGCGCCGGTCGCCGTGGCAGCGGACAGCGTCGTCCTTTGCGTTTCGCGAGGCCAGCAACGGCAGATCGTCGATCGGGCCGTCGCTTTGCTGAACTCGATCGGAGCTAAACTGGCCGGTGTCGTGTTCAACCGCGCCCAGCCGTATGATTTCGCCCGTTCGATCAGCCGCATGAGCAGCGTGGGCGTGAATGGAGCCAATGGCAACGGGCGTCACAACGTGCCGATCGGGCCCGTCGCTCGAGCCGTTGCATCCTCCGTCCGACCGGCCGGAAATAAACCCAACAAGGGTTGAATGATCCCGCTCGCTTTCAACACCGCATGATTGCGTCGCAGTCCAGCTTCGTGCCGTCTTCGCCGAGCGTCGGAGCTCGACCGGCCCGACCTCGGACCATCTGGGGACTCGATCCCAGTGCATTGCATCATCGGTTCTGGGCTTCGCGCGGCGTGCAGGTCGTCCGCCAGGGCGAGCCTTCGGAAATCGTCGACCACGCTGAATTGTATTTGCTGATCGATCCCCGTCTGCTGGTCATTTTCCCGATGAGCAGCGTGATCGATTCGTTGACGTGGATCAAGCCCTCGGTGCTGTTCATCCGCCTCCACGACGATCGCGAGCGCGGCTACCGCGAAAAGGTAGTCACCGACGCTTCCAATCGCTTCATCCGTTTTCAGCGGCTTTACGACGCGTCGGAGGATCTGCATCTGGCCCGCGCCGTTCTCACGCCCGACCGCGACCTGGCTCAATTGTGGCAATCTTC
>CAZCKE010000483.1:0-3163 GCA_964499005.1 uncultured Tepidisphaeraceae bacterium | reverse complement strand
TCTGGTCCAGAACCTTCGGATCGTCCGGCGAAATATCGCCAAACCCGATCAGGCTTTGACTGGAGAAGAGCGGCTGGGCCGACGGAGCCGGGGTGGCGGCGGCCGCGCGGACGGCGTTGCCGGATGCGCCGACCGATCCGTTGATCACGAGATCATTTCCCGTGATGTCAAAGACATACCACGTCCCGGCGCTACTGGTGGCGCCATACGGCGTGACCCGGAAATCCACGGCCGTTCCCGCGGCGAGATTCTGCAGGGCGGCGATGCCGCTGAGATTCATCTCGGTAATCGCGGCCCCCGAGCTGCTGCTGCTGGAAAACTGATTGGCAAAATCCCCGATGAGCGTCCACGTCCCGCCGTTGATCTGATATTGCCAGAAGCCGTTGGAGGGTCCGGTGCCGCTGTGCCGGTAATTCATGTCCAGCGACGAGATCGAAAGGGTCGATCCGGTTGAGACTGTCATCCCGAAGGTGACAAACTCGTTCCCGCTGATTCCCGCGGACGAGGTCGACGCCCAATTGTTGCCGCCCCACGCATTGGCGGCGGCAGTCCCCGACGTTCCCACGCCGCTTCCGCGTGTCAGCCCGAGTGAATCGGTCACGCCAGCGGCGACCGTTCCCGCCGTGAAACCTTGCGTGCCGAAATTCGATTGCCCCTTCACATCCCACGTCAGCAGCGGCCCACTCGTGACCGGGTTGGTGACCGTCAGCGTTGTCGACGCCACCGCGCTGCTCGAGCCACTGGCATCCGTGGCAACCGCGTAATAGGTGTACGTCCCCGCGGTCAGACCGCTGGTCGAGGTGCTCAGCGTCCAGGTCGTGCCGTTCGCGGTCCCCGCGCCGACCAGCGTATCCGAACCAATCTGCAACCCACTGGTCCCGTTGGTCTCACGATAAAAATTCACGCCCGTGATCGTGCTGCCCGTGTCCGTCACGTTGGAGGCGGTGAGAGTCGTCGAAGAACCGACGGTGACGGAGGCGGGGTTGGCCGCGAAGGAGCCGATCGTGGGAGAACCCGTGGCACTGGTCACGGTCAGCGTCGTCGACGCCACCGGGCTGCTCGCCCCGCTCGCATCCGTGGCAACCGCGTAATATGTATACGTGCCCGCGGTCAAACCGCTGGTCGAGGTGCTCAACGTCCACGTCGTGCCATTCTGTGTTCCGGCGCCGACCAGCGTATCCGAACCAATCTGCAATCCGCTGGTCCCGTTGGTTTCCCGATAGAAATTGACCCCTGTGATGGTGCTGCCGGTATCCGTCACGTTGGACGCGGTCAGCGTCGTGGATGATCCGGCGGTTACGGAGGCTGGATTAGCCGCAAACGATCCGATGCTCGGCGAACCGGTCGGATTCGTGACGGTGAGCGTCGTCGACGAGGCCGGCGTGCTCGCCCCACTCGCATCAGTCGCGACGGCGTAGTACGTATACGTCCCCGCCGTCAGGCCGCTGGTCGAGGTGCTCAACGTCCACGTCGTGCCGTTCTGGGTTCCGATCCCCAGCAACGTGTCAGACCCGATTTGCAAACCGGATGTGCCGTTGGATTCGCGGTAGAAATTTACCGCCGTGATCGTGCTGCCCGTGTCGGTCACGTTGGAGGCCGTGAGCGTGGCGGAGGCCCCGACCGTGACGGAGGTGGGGCTAACGGCGAACGAGCCGATCACCGGAGAGCCGCTGCTGGTCGTAATCGTATAATCCGCGACGGCCGGCAGATGATCGCTGCCGGTGGTCAGGTCGGCGTAGAGAGTGGAAGCGGAGATGAAGGCGCCGCCATCCTGAACCAGATCGGTGTTGAGGGATGTATTGGAGCCGGAATTGACCGAGCCGCCCGAGGGCGTTGTGCCGTTGTTGCCGAAGGCATGGAACGAGCCGGTGACATAATTGATATTGCCGGTATCGTTCAGGACGTTCTGGGTCAGCAGTTCATAGTCGTCACGGAAGCGGAGGTTTGTCGTGGAATCGCTCCAATACTGGATGCTGCTGGAAAAATTCTCAGGGTCGAAGGCCTGGCCCTGCCCCGCCGCGGTGAAGTTCGTGAACTCGGCTTCAGGCGGGGCGGAATTGAGATCTCCCATGTAAATGACCGACGAATTGGCCGGCAATGTCGCCTCGTCATTGCGGATAATCGTGGCTTCTTCGCCTCGCGCTGTTTTGTCCGCCGACGTCGTGCCCGATTTCATGTGCGATACATAGACATAGAAGACGCCGTTAGTCCCGGTATCGCCGACAGGCTGGAATTCATACCGAACCACCTGGCGGTATTCGCCGTTGGTCGCCCCTTGCGGTGTTCCCACTCCCACTGATGCCAGGAGCTTGAGGGTCAGCGTGTTGTAGACCATCGCGTTGGGGCCGTTGCCGCTCGCGTTGCTGCCCGCCTGCGTCGCCTGATACGAACTCTGCGCGTAGACCGCTGCCCCGTTGTAATAGCTATTGAGGTTGGTGACGATCGGTGCCACCGTCGTCGCGTTGCTGGTGGTCTCTTCAAGACCCAAAATGTCGATGGGCCGGACGTTGCCCTGCACCTTTTCCTCGCCGATGCCCTCGAGATTCTGATAGAACCCCGGCAGCGGAGTGGTATGACCGTTGATGTCGGCCGCCATGTTATAGGCGACGACGCGAATAACGCTGCTGAGGAGCTGCCTCGCTTCCAGGGTTTCAAACGAAACAAATGCTCGAGACGTGCGCATGGGAGAATCCTTTCTCAGGTAGATGAGCGATCGGAAAGCCACTTGGCCCTCCGGCTTCTTTCAGAAAAATGGAAGACCATCATCTGGCAGGTCGGGAAACTCATTTCCAGAACACAGAATAGTTCCCCTGGACTACGAAAGTGTTAAGAGCAGCGAAAGAAGCAGTTAATAATAGAAATGGCAACGAGAGACGGACAACGATCCGCCGCCTGCGAATCGGATCAATCTTTTCGCCAACCCGTGCCGTCGGGCCCCGAGGTGAGCTTGAAGCCGCGCCTCTTCAGCCCATCCAGCAGCACCTTGTCGGCCTCCGCGTTCTTGATGGTCAGTTGCTGGTGCGAGCGCGCATAGATCTGATAGGGCGACGCGGTGGCGAGCAGGTCGCAGTCCTCGAACGAGATGGCCTCGTCGTAGAGCGCGTAGGGCGCCTGCGCCTCCTTGAGGCTGACGATGAGCGTGGGGCCGTTCTGGATGATCGAC
>CAZCKE010000482.1:0-3163 GCA_964499005.1 uncultured Tepidisphaeraceae bacterium | reverse complement strand
CTTTATCCTCCTTGATCGGGCCGAAATACTAACATTCCAGCCGGATCGGGTTGAGTGACTGTGTCATAAATCAACCGGGTAAAGGGGTCCAGTGACGATTTTCTTTCACTAAGCTGTTGAGCAGAATCAACAGTTTCCTGGCGCAAGCCACCATGGCACAGCGGAAGCTTTTGCCGCCAGCGATCAGACGCTGGTAAAACGATTTAATCAGCGGATTGCATCTCGTGGCGGCCAGGGTGGCCATGTGCAGTGCCACGCGAACGCTCTTGCGTCCGCCGCGGATGAATCGCCGGCCATGCCAGCGGCCGCTGTCATGATCGAACGGCGCCAAGCCCGCCAGCGAGGCGATGGCGCGTCGATTCAACTCGCCCAGTTCCGGCAACTCCGCCACCAGCGTGGCGGCGGTGACGGGTCCCACGCCGGGTACGCTGCTCAGCAACTGGACTTTGCCGTTCCACTCATCGTCACTGCGCAGATGTTCGGCGATTTGGTTGTCGATCTCCTGCCGCTGCTGCTGCAGCAGGGCCATAATCTTCTGGACGCTCTGCTTGACGCAGCCGTCGGCCAGTTGCTCCAAGCGATTGCCTTCCATGACGACCATCTCGACAAGTTGTCGGCGACGGGCGACCAGATCGTTCAATTCCTTCTGTTTTTGCGAGGTCCTCTGACGCGGAACCGGTCGCACGATCTGCGCGAACAGGGCCAGGTTGAACGCGTCGATCCGGTCGTTCTTGGCCAGCGTGCCGTGTCCCTTGGCCAGATGACGTACCCGGGCGGGATTCACCACGGCCAGCGACAGACCCGCCTCCAGCAGCTCGGCGGACAACCGCCGCTCATAGCCGCCGGTGGCCTCGACGACGATGAGCGTGGGCTTGAGTCGGCGCATCTGCGACAGCAGATCCTCGAGTCCCTGATCCCCATAGGGAATTTGGAAGCTCCGCCGCTCCGGCAGCAGACAGACGTCCAGATGCCGCTTGGCGACATCGATGCCGACAAAGACTTCAGGAGCCTGATTCATGGCAAACCCATCCTTGCGAATGCGGGACCGAGGCGAAGCTCGTCCCGTGTGACTGTTGGGGCCCGTTCCATGAAGAGGCGACGAATCCAACTCAACCACGGCACCGTCCTTGACGTGCCGGGGGAAACAAGACGATCTCGCCGCCCGCTGGAGGCTCCCCGCTCGCTTCGCTCGCCGGGAGCCTCCAGCGGAAGAAGATCGCCGAAGAGGCTTGGAATTGGAACATACAAGGGGGAAAGGTCACCCTAACCAAGCGGCCCTACACCATCTCTGACTTGATCAGCATCTTCAGCGCGGCAGGGCTGTGGATCGAGACCGCGATCGAGCCTCAACTATCCGATGATGCCCGACGCCGGTACCCGCACAAGCAGGCGTGGATGAACAAGTACCTGGGCATCCTGATCTTCAAGCTCCGGGCCCATCCCGGCCAATAGGCGCGTCTGAGCGCCGGCTGTGATTCCGGGCATGGGGTCGATGCCGGGCGTGGTTGCTCCGGGTGTTCGGTGACGCGGGTTATCAGACATCCAATCGTTGTTGATAATGGGGGTAGAGATGGTTCGCCATTCTTGCGCCATCCGAGGCGAGTGAATACGTAACGTGCGTTGCAGATTCTTCCGAACATGATTGTGGCAAGAGGGAAACGCCAGAGTCATGACTGCTGTTTCATCTAATAATACTGTAGCCGCAGCGATTCGGCCGGGATGGTCGTTTGGAGGAGCGCTGGGGGGGTTGCTGCTGGCGGCGGCGACGGTGGCGCTGATCGGTTTGGGGATTAAAGGGATTGCCAGTTTTGCTCTGCCGGCGGGTAATGAAAACGACACGGCGGGGGTCGTGGTCTTTGCTTCGGATGGGGATGAAGTGACGGTGTGGATGGATCGGCAGGGGCAGAAGGGGCGGGCGCTGCCGCAGGCGTTTGAGACATCGGCGGGGCCGGTCGCGCTGCGGATTACCCGGCGGGTGGGGACGGATCAGTATCGCAGCGACATCATTCATCTGAAACTGGAGCGCGGCTGCCAGCATCTGGTCAGCGTGGGGGATGAGGCGATCGCGGGAAACGCGAATGAACGGTCCACGTCGTTTGAATTTGGGTCGCACTTCATGCCTCCGGGCGTGATCGGATTTGATCAACGAGACGGTACGCTGCGCGTGGCCGACGGAGAGGCTTCGACGCTGCGGCCGCTGGCGCCGAATCATCCGATTTATTTCAAGGAAGCTGATGCAACGCTGAATGCCGGCGAGCATGTGCTGGTCGTCGCCAATCCATATCCGGACGTGGTGGAGTGCGAAGTCTCGACGGATCAGTGGTCGCATGAGATTTCGCTGCCGGGGCCGATCTGCCATGTGGTGCCTGTCGGGGAGGCGCGGCGGGTGCATGTCGTGATGCGATTGGCTCCGCGGGGGCAAACCATCGAAGATAAAACGATCGAGCTGCCTGAAGGCACGGCGTTCTATACGGTTGGAGGAAAAACAGCCTATCGATGGACTTCGGCAGACAATAGCCCCGTGGATCATGCGCCGCCGGCGCCGTCGGGGAGCGTGTCGGCGCTGCCGACGGGGGTTTCAATCTCACTCAGTACGCATCCAGAGGAAGATCACTGGTTGCTGGCGATTAACGCCGGGCAGAGCGGAGAAGCTCATCTGACGGTCAGTTCGAGCGTCAGTTTGCTGCCTCCAATACGGCAGCCGCTGGGGGAGATGACGATTCATCCTCGGGTCAGCGTAACGGAAATCAACGTGCCGGGGCTAAGTGGCAACAAGCCGGTGACAGCAATCGCCACGGACGGCAAAGGGATCATCGGCGTGATCGACGGGATGGCGTGCGACCTGTCGAGCGGCAAGCCGCTGCATGAGCGGGGATCGCAGGATGGCGCGCGGCTGGTGATCGGAAAATTTGGTCTGGTGCTGCTGATGAGCGACGGGACGCTGTCGGCGATTCAGGACAACAAGCTGGCTGCCGGACCGGCCGTCGATCAACCCAATCCCACGATCGGGATGACGGCCGCGACGGGAGACGAGGCGGCGGTCTGGTTTTTCAGGGCGGATAAAACAGAACTGGTCCGTCGCAAGCTCGATAGCCGGGAGATGCAGCGATTTAATATTTCAGGGGCGGCTTCGGACCCGGGCACAACGACGGAATCGGGAATC
>CAZCKE010000481.1:0-3173 GCA_964499005.1 uncultured Tepidisphaeraceae bacterium | reverse complement strand
CATCCGAATCTGAATCGAACGCGCGATTCGGGGAAGGGCATCGTTCATGCGCAGGGCTTCCACGGTTGCCCGACCGATTGGCGTCAAGCCATTGCACACACCCGCCGCATTACACCAGAAATGTTCGCGCCATGTCTGTGTTAATGGATGGAACAAAGGCAAGACCTGTTGTGTCCGCGGATCAGCAGCGTTGACTTTGTTTGATTTATGAAGGCTGCACCAGGGACATTGCAGCACGAGATTGGACTCTTCGGTGACGCCGCCCCGGCTTTTGGGAACAATGTGATTGATGTGAAAGACTGCGGCTTGTCCGATTTGCCGCAACTGGCAGTATTGGCAAGTCCCTTTATCCCGCGCAAACACTTGTTTGCGAAGCGCGTTCGAGATCGCTGACACGCTCACGGTTTTGGGGGTCCTTGCAAAGCCATTGAAACGACTTGCCCGAATTCAGCCATTTGCACGAGAGTTTTCAACTCCGCTTTCTCGGTAGGCCCCAGTTTGCCGTCGGTATTTCTTTCCAGCAGTTCGTGCATCCGGTCGGTCAATTCCGCCGAAAGCTGGACGATGTCCGTCAACACGGTTCTGGGAACCGAAAACGTAATGGGGTCAGCGGTCTGCGTCATTTTTGCTCATTTTAATGATACCTGAAATACTTATCGACCGGCATAAAGGTTTACCTCACCGCTCCCAAAGTCACCCCGTTCGCAAACCGATACTACATCGGGTCTTACCATGTTTGCACCCTTGGCACGGGGCAGCAAGCCGCGTTTTTCGCCGGAATGTAAAAGGCTGGCAGAAAAGGCGTTACGGTCGGGCCCTATCGCTATGCCTTCAACCGCCGTTCAATCAGGCTTACAGCTTTATCTGCGCCAGATCAACCGGGGTGGTCTGCTCACCGCCGACCAGGAAAAAGCCCTGGCCCGGCGAATCATCGAACACAACGATCCGCAGGCCCGCGAGCAGATGGTCAGCGCCAATTTGCGGCTGGTCGTCAACATTGCCAAGCATTACGTCAATCGCGGCCTCGCGCTGCCGGACCTTATTGAGGAAGGGAACATCGGGCTGCTCAAGGCGGTCGAGGGGTTTGACCCCGACAACGGCGCGCGGTTCAGCACGTATGCCAGTTGGTGGATCAAGCAGGCGATTAAACGGGCGCTGATCAACAGCGTTCAGCCGATCCACATTCCTGCATACATGGTTGAGATGATGTCCAAGCTCAAGCAGGCCATGCGCGATCTCGAACATCAGCTTGGCCGGTTACCGACCATCGAGGAATTGTCCGGGCACCTCAAGATGTCGGTGAAGAAACTTCGCATTATCCGCAAGGCCGTAAAGGCGTATCATTCGCCGACACAATCGGGAAGCGCCGACGGAGAGTTGACGATCAACGAACTGGTCGCCGACACGTCCAATCCAACGCCGGATGAGATCGTGATCAGTGAAGATCTGCTGAGGCAGCTCAACGAACTGCTCGAAGAAATCGACCCCCGCGCCGCCCGTATTCTCAAACTCCGCTACGGCCTGGAAGGCGGCGATGCCCTGACGCTCAAGCAGATCGGCCAGCGCATCGGCCTCACCCGCGAGCGCGTCCGCCAGATCGAGCATGAGGCTCTTCAGAAGCTGCGCGACACGATGGCGGTCGCCTGATCTGAGTTCCGGGTCGAAGCGTCGTAATCAGGCCGCCAGTTTATTTTTCATTGCCATTGGAAATGAGATGGAAGGATTGGGCGCCGGCCGCGATCCCAATCCATCTTTGATGCCTCGCGACACGCCGCTCAGGCTGTCTCCCGCGAATCCTGTTTCGCGTAGATGCCGCCAGACTCGCCGAGCCAGGCTTTTGGCCATCCACCATTTTTCGCCGCGATCGAATGCCTTGCTGAGGCGCACGATCCACAGCTTGTTGCGAACTTCGTAATAGATTTTCGCCCCGGTGCTGGTCGCCGGAACGTATTTCATGGCCGTCTTGTGCGTCACGACGCTGGCCGGAGCCACCACGCCAAATTCCCGGCGCAAAATTCGCGCGGTGTACTCGACGTCGTCATTCCAGACGAAATATCCCGCGATGGGCAGCCCATATTGCTCGGCGAGGCGGCGGTGCATCAGCATCGAGACAAAGGAAGTGAACCGGATTGACATCGCCCCGCACAGGGCAGCGGCCATTTGCATATCGGGGTCGTAGAGCTTGGGCTTCTGGATGTTCATCGGGTGCAGGGAGCCGTCGGTCCAGACGACTTTGCTGGCGAGCAGGTCGGGCCTGGGCTCGCAACGAAACCGGCGCCGGCAATCAAATAGATTGGCCAGCGTATCGCGATCAGCGATGGTGTCGTCATCGAGCAGCCAGAACCATTCAAAGCCCGCCTTCATCGCCCAGGCGATTCCCGCGTAGTATCCGCCGGCGCCGCCAAGGTTCTGATCGAGCCGCAGCCCCGCGACATCGGGGAATTCTCCGGCCAGCATTTGCGCGGTGCCATCGGTCGACGCGTTGTCGACGACCAGAATGGTTTGCACCGGATGCGACTGGGATCTCAGTGCCGCGAGCGATTCACGCAGCAGCGATTTTCGGTTGTGAGTCACCAGTATCACGCAGACGCTGTGCGGCATGACGGTTGCCATCGGTGGCGATCTCCTGTTCAAAGACGGTCAGCGCCCGGGCCACGACCTGGTCCATGTTGTAATACTGGTAATCCGCCAGGCGCCCGCAGAAGACCACCGATCCGTTCAGCGCTCGCGCTTCCTGGCGATATTTCTCGAAAATCTCCCGGTTCTCGTCTCGCGGGATGGGGTAGAACGGCTCGGTTACGCCCGGCTGATGCGCTTGGGGAAATTCGCGGGCGATCGTCGTGTTGGGGCATTCCTGACCCGTCGCGTGCTTGAATTCTGTCGTTCGCGTGAAGCGGTGCTCGTTGGGAAAATTGATCGTACCCACATTCTGCACTAGGGGTTGATTGAACGTCTGAAACTCAAACCGCAGGCTGCGATAGGGAAGCGGCCCATGCATGTAATCGAAGAAAGCGTCGATCGGCCCGGTGTAAGCGGTGCGTTTTCGCTGGACGGTTGCCGATGCTTCCTTCCAGTCCACGCCGAGCATCATGTCGATGTTTCGATGTCGCAGCATTCGTTGAAACAGATGGGTGTATCTTTCGGAGGGCATTGCCTGATAAGAACTCTTAAAA
>CAZCKE010000480.1:0-3179 GCA_964499005.1 uncultured Tepidisphaeraceae bacterium | reverse complement strand
CGGCACGCCAGCGCACGAGAAGAATGGTCGCAGCCGATGTCTTGTAGCCGTTTCTCGCACCGCGCCTCGCTCGACCTCTCGCACAATCTTCTCTCCGTCGCACTCGCCCGCGCAAAGGAGCAGGGGCGCCCGGTCATCGACCTCACGGAGTCCAACCCGACGCGCGCGGGCTTTCCTTACGACGCCGGCGCGGTGCTCTCCGAGCTCGGGACGCCGGCCTCCCTGCGATACGACCCGGCGCCCTTCGGCGTCGTCGAGGCGCGCGAGGCCGTCGCGCGCGACTATGGCGCCCGCGGCCTCCCCATCGACGCATCGAGGGTCGTCCTCACGGCGAGCACGAGCGAAGCGTACGCATTCCTCTTCAAGCTCCTCGCGGACGGCGGCGACGAAGTCCTCGTCCCCGCGCCGAGCTATCCGCTCTTCGAGCACCTCGCGCGTCTCGAGTCGGTCCGCGCCATCCCGTACCGCCTCGCATACGACGGCACGTGGCACGTGGATTTGCCCTCCGTACGGGCAGCCCAGACCGCCCGGACGCGCGCCGTCATCGTCGTGAGCCCCAACAACCCGACGGGCTCTTACCTCAAGAAGGACGAGCTCGCGGCGATCGCTTCCTTGGGGCTCCCGATCGTCAGCGACGAGGTCTTCGCCGAGTTCCCCTTGCGCGAGGACCCGACCCGCTCGGCGTCCGCCCTCGAGAGCCCCGCCGCTCCGCTCGTATTCTCGCTCGGCGGTCTTTCGAAGAGCGCGGCGCTCCCGCAGATGAAGCTCGGGTGGATCCTTGCCGGCGGGGACCGGGCGCCCCTCGACGATGCGCTCGCTCGCCTCGAGGTCATCGCCGACGCGTTCCTCTCGGTCGGGACCCCGGTTCAGCGCGCGCTCCCCCGTATTCTTTCGCAGCGCGCGATGACCGCGGACGCTATCCGCCGCCGTACGCGAGCCAACCTCGAGCGCCTCCGCTCGACGTTTGCCGGCACGGCAACGTCGCTCCTCGACCTCGAGGGCGGCTGGTACGCGATCCTGCGATTGCCGAGGACGCAGAGCGAAGAGGCCTGGGCGCTCGCATTCCTCGACGAGGAGGGCGTCTACGTGCACCCGGGGCATTTCTTCGACTTCGCGGACGAGGCCTATGTGGTCGTCAGCCTCATCGCTCCCGAAGCTGCGCTCGGGCAAGGGGCGGACCGCATCGCGGCCTGCGTGGCGCGTCACGCGTGACGGAGGTCGCGATGAAGGTCGCCCCGGGGTGCTGCTTCAGCTGCTGACGCGGCGGCCGAAGAGGAACGAGAGCGCCGCGAGAAGCAGGAACGCGAAGAACAGGATCTTCGCCACGCCCGTTGCGCTCGCCGCGATTCCGCCGAATCCGAACACGGCAGCGACGATCGCGATGACGAAAAAGACGGCAGCCCAGTGAAGCATTGGAGTTCTCCCTTCGATTGGTGATCGCTCGACGACGAGCGCCTCCAGCCGAGGAGAGCAATCGGCGAGCCACGCAAGCCCACGTCGTCCCATGCAGAGCGCTCTCGTGCGCACCCGGTCCCGTGAAACACGCCTGCTCGCAGTGCGATCGTCCCGCCATGCTCCGGTCGCGCTGAGGCGTGCGCGACGTCACCGGATGACAATGCGCCACACGAGCGTCAAAGTTGCCCGGCGAAACGGGGCGCGCCTGCCAGGCCGAGGATTTCCATCGCGTTCCTTGCGGACTTGGATGGCCGCGAGGGGCTCCACGGGTGTCAGCTCGGGCGTTGGCACGGCACCTGCTCATGCAGCCATCGAACTGCTGCGATGGCACCCATGCTTCCCCTGCTTGCAATGAACGACGGCTCTTGCGGCCCCGCAGAGACCGTCCCGTCGGGGCCCACCGGGGCTTCGGACGAGGCGTTCGCCATTGCGGAGGGAACGCTCATCGACGACGCGTATCGCATCGTCGCCGAGCTCGGGATGGGGGCGATGGGCACGGTCTTTCTCGCCCATGACGAGGCGCTCGACCGCAGCGTGGCCATCAAGTTCGCGAGGCCGCACCTCATCGACGACGCCTTTCGAGCCCGGTTCCTCGCCGAGGCCCGCGCGATGGCGCGCGTGAACCATCCCAACGTTCTCTCGGTCTATTCGTTCGGCGAGCACTGCGGCGTCCCGTACATCGTCATGGAGTACGCCGAGGGGGGGAGCTTGCAACGCTGGCTCGAAGCGAACCCAGGCCTCCCGGGCACCGACGTGTCCTTCCGCATCCTCGACGATCTATGCCGCGGCGTCGCGGCCATCCACGCCGCGCATACGATTCATCAGGACATCAAGCCCGACAACATCCTCCTCGACGAGGATCTGCGCCCGCGCGTCGCGGACCTGGGGCTCGCGGTCATCAACCGTCGCGGGCAGCCGAGCTCGCACGAGTTCGTGGGAACGCCGGCGTACATGGCTCCCGAGGTGGCCTTTCCGCGCGCGATCGACCCCGCCCTTCGCCCCCGCGCGGACGTGTATGCGGTCGCTTGCGTGGCGTACCAGCTTCTCACGGGGCGAACGCCCTTCGACGGGGCAGGCAACATGGGCATGCTTCTGCAGCATGCGGTCAAGCCCGTCGTTCCACCTACGGCCCTTCGCCCGGATCTTCCGCCCGAGCTCGACGGTGTCCTGCTGCGCGCGCTCGCGAAGAACCCCGCGCAGCGGACCGCGACCGTCGAAGACCTCCGCTGCGAACTAGCCCTCGTGCGTCGCGCGCTCCGCCACCGGGCCCGCTCGAGCTCGAAGCCGGCCGTGGTGGATCGCGCGGGCCCTCCGAGCAGCGTCGTCCTGCGCGACCGAGGTGGGGATCGCGAAGGGACCCGCCCGGCCCACGTTGCCGTGGCCGGGGCATGGAACAGCGGGGATTGGGAGGCATTTCAGCGTCGCAGTGGGCGATAAAACGAAGCGCACAGTGCTTGTGGCAGGCAAGTAGAGGAAGGTTGAGGGGATCAGTCTCCTCGGGGAAGGATGGGCGAGATCGCGAAAAAGACGATCGGGATCATCGCCACGGCCGCGGCGGCTGCGATCGTCACAATGTTTAGCGACAAGGCCAGGGTTGGATTAGCCAGTCGCGACAAAGCGAATGCCCCCGACAGGAGCAGAACGCCAATCGCCGAAGCTTCGGTGACGATAAATCCGATAAACTTGCTGCGACGTCGTCGTAGAAATTCCGATTCCTCGTTTTT
>CAZCKE010000479.1:0-3186 GCA_964499005.1 uncultured Tepidisphaeraceae bacterium | reverse complement strand
CTGCAAAACATCGGCGGCGCGACGCGCTGAAATCTCCGGCCCAATCAACGTCCACGATTCTGGAACCATCGTTCAGCCGCCGCGGCGCGTCCCGGGCCCTCAATAAAGTTCCTCCCGCCCCACTCACTCCGCGAATTTGAATTTATATCGCAAAAACGGCCCAAAAACGTGCCGCCCAAACGATCTCTCGCCTGCTGAAAATCTCATTCAAGCTCTCTTGAATCCAAGCTCCGTTCTATAAACTTTCGTTAACCTCCGGGTTTTCAAGTCTTGATCGGCTCTTCTCTTAAAAAAATTGCGCGCATGAGCCCGCCGGAAAATTTTTGCGATTTCCATTTTTTTTGCGGTGCGTCGCCATTCAACTCGGGATACAGAATATGCTGCGAAAAGGGAGTCTGTTGCTTTTAAAACATTCACAATCAAATTGGAAATTCATATCCCAATGGATTGTTGCTCTTGACGAATGTGGCGGACTCAGCTTTGAAGTTTTTTTGTTTTTCGTCCCGCTTTCACGAACCACGGCAACGTGGCAAACGTGTGTCTAGTGGCAACAGATTCGTGCTCGGCCCGCATGCCGCTATGCGAAACCCTTGGGGGCATAGGCTGCGAAGCAATGAGTTCTGTTGGCCCTAACGAAACGAGGAGTAAGCAGACCGTCCGCGATTGAGCCGGATCAAGCCTTACGCGTCCTTTTGATGGATGTTCTTTCATCGTCGCGCATGGCCGCAGGGATTCCGCGCTCGCAAATCGCGACCCAACCGAAAGGCGCTTCCCATGGCCTCACATTTTGAATCTTTAGAATCCCGTGAACTCTTGAGCACAACCTATTACGTCTCGACAAGTGGCAATGACAACAACGCCGGCACCTCTGTCAGTTCCGCCTTCGCCACCCTTCAGGTCGCCGTCAGCAAATTGAACGCGGGAGATACGCTCGACGTGGAGGCCGGCAATTACAAAGGCTTTATCGTCGGATGGGACCCGGCAGGGCAAGGCGTCTATGGCGCCATCGCCGGCACCGCCTCGGCGCAGATCACGATTCAAGCCGACCCTAACGCCGCCCCCGGCTCGGTCGTCGTCAATTCGAGAAATGCCAAGAATAGCAACGGCATCGACCTCGAGCCCGGTTGCGATTATGTGACGATCAAGGGGTTCACCGTCATCAACGGCGACGGCTCCATCTCCAATGAAGGCATCAAGGATTGCGGCAACTTCACCCAAATCCTCAATAACACTGTTCACGGCGTCGGCGAAACAGGCGTCTTCGGATCGTTTTCTTCTCACTCCCTGGTGCAGGGCAACCTCAGCTACTCTAACGGCGAGCACGGGATCTATTGGTCCAACTCGCCCCAGTTCACCACCATTACCGGCAACATCTGCCACGACAACGCCTCGGGCGGAATTCAGATGAACGCCGACGCCTCCCAAGGCGGTCCGGGAACCTCCCAGGGCATGGTCATCACCGATAACATCATCTACAACAACGGCATTAGCGGCGGCGGCGCACTCAACATGGACGGGCTGCAAAACGCCCTCGTCGAAAACAACCTGCTATTCAATAATCACGCCAGCGGCCTGGTCCTCTACGATGGCGACGCCTCCGCCGGCTCCATCAACAACGTCGTGGCCAACAACACGATCGTCATGGCCTCCGGCGCGCGCCCCGCCATCAATGACAACACCAACAGTTCCGGCAACATTTTCTTCAACAACATTTTAATTGGTGATATCGCCGTCGATTCCACCAGCACCCCAGCCGGTTGGAGCAACAACATTCTCTCCACGACTTACAGCAATCAGGGTGACTGGAGCGTTCCCAACGGAGTGGAATCCACCTCGGCGGCTCTGTTCGCCGACGCCTCGGGCGCTTTCACCCAGCCTTCGGACTACAAGCTATCGAGCACCAGCCCGGCGATCGGCGCTGGTCTGGTCTCCTTTGACGGGAAATTGGCTCCAACAATCGATTTGCTGGGCATCATTCGGACAGGAACGTTCGATGCCGGAGCGTATGAATTTGGCGCCTCGCCGATTCAACTCCCCCCAACGATCACCCAGTCCCCATCGGCCTCAAGCGGAACAGTCACCGGCAAAACCGTTTCCCTCAGTGTGGCGGCAACCGATCCCCAGAACCAGGCGCTAACCTACACTTGGTCTTATGCGGGCCCGGCCACCGTGACTTACAGCGCCAACGGAAGCGCCTCGGCGAGCAATACCATTGTCACGTTCACCAAGGCGGGCACATACACCTTTACCGTAAAAGTAGCCGACACCAGCGGCCTGACCACCACCAGCGGCAACGTCAGCGTCACGGTCAATCAGACGCTTACCAGCGTCACCGTCAGTCCTTCATCCTCGACCGTCAGCGCCGGCGCGAGCCAGCAATTCACGGCCACGGGTCTGGACCAATTCGGCGCTGTCATGTCCACACAGCCGGCCTTTACCTGGTCGCTGCAATCCGGAAGCATCGGCACGCTCTCGGCCAGCGGCAACTACACCGCCCCCTCTACCGCCGGGTCAGCCACGGTCATTGCCAAGACCTCCACTCTACAAGCCTCGGCGGCCGTCACCGTGACTTCAACACCCACTCAATCTCCGCCAACGATCACAAATGCGGCCTCCGCTACCAGCTCGACCGTCACCGGCAAAACCGTTTCGCTCAGCGTCACTGCGACTGATCCTCAAAGCCAAGCGTTGACATACACCTGGTCTTACAGCGGCCCGGCCAATGTCAGCTACTCTGCCAATGGGACCGGCGTGTCGAACAACACGACCGTCACCTTCACGAAGGCAGGCGCGTACACCTTTGCTGTCAAAGTCACCGATACCAGCGGGCTTAGTACCACCAGCTCGGTCAATGTCACAGTGAATCAGACCCTCACGGGCGTGAGTGTTAGCCCGACGTCTGCCAGTATCACCACGGGCAGCAGCCAGCAATTCACGGCCGCGGCCCTGGATCAATTCGGCAATGCCATGACAACTCAACCCGCGTTCACCTGGTCTCTCCAGACCGGTAGCGTGGGAACAATCAATACTAATGGTAAATACAGCGCCCCTTCGACTGCTGGATCAGCCACGGTGATTGCCAAAACCGGTTCGATTCAAGGGGCCGCGACAGTAACGGTGACGACCGCATCGACGTCAGGTTTGCCGACGGGATGGGCGGATCATGACATTGGTTCGCCCGCCATG
>CAZCKE010000478.1:0-3227 GCA_964499005.1 uncultured Tepidisphaeraceae bacterium | reverse complement strand
GCAGACAGTTCCGTCAGAGCCGCGGAATGAACGTGATCGGTCACTGTTAACTGATAGCGCATCGCGGCGGCAGGCGGAATCGCTGACGCCGATCATGGTTTCTGCCTGCTCGCGTTAAGTTCCCGGACGCATTAGGAATAGCCATGGCGCGCGGCGGCGAGCGATTAACCGTTGAGGCTGCGGTGGTGGGCGGCGGGCCGGCCGGGCTGACGGCCGCGATTGCACTCGCCGAGGCCGGTATTGAAACCGCGCTGATCACGCGTCCGGCCCCGCCCGATCATCGCACCACGGCGCTGCTGGCCGGCTCCGTCACTGCACTCGACACGCTCGGCGTCTGGGCACGCTGTCAGGCGCAGGCCGCGCCCCTCAAGGTGCTGCGGATCGTGGATGCGACGTCCCGTCTCATCCGCGCGCCGGAGGTGAGCTTCGCGGCCGCCGAGATCGGGCTCGACGCGTTCGGCCACAACATCGAGAACCGCCATCTTGCGGCGGCGCTCGATCAGCGCGCCGGCGAGTGGCCAACGCTCAGGCGCATCGCCAGCGAGGCGAGCGCGGTGGAGATCGGCGAGGCTGCTGTAACCATCCGGTTAAAAAACGGCGAAATGGTCACCGCGCGGCTTGCGGTCGGCGCCGACGGCCGGCACTCGCTGTGCCGCGCTGCCGTCGGCATCGAGATCGACGGCCAGCGCTATCCGCAGACTGCGCTCACCTTCAACCTCCGCCACACGCGGCCGCACCACGGCACCTCGACCGAGTTTCACGCCGAGCATGGGCCGTTCACGCTTGTCCCGCTGCCCGGCCCGTGCTCAAGTCTCGTCTGGGTGGTCAATCCGGCTGACGAGGGGCGTATCGCCGCGCTCGACGACGGGCCGCTCGCAGACGAGATCGAGCAGCGCTCGCACTCCATCCTCGGCAAGATCGAAGTCGAGGCCGGCCGCGGCGCCTTCCCGCTTGCGGTCGAGACCGCACGCTGCTTCGGTCAGAGCCGCATCGCGCTGGTCGGCGAAGCTGCACACCTGATCCCACCGATCGGCGCGCAGGGCTTGAACCTCGGCCTGCGCGACGCGGCGACGATTGCCGAGCTCGCGGTCAGCGCGCGACGCGATGGCGGCGACATCGGTGCGCCGGGCGTGCTCGCCCGCTACGACGCCGCGCGCCGCGCCGACGTGAAGAGCCGCATGCTGGCGATCGACCTGCTCAACCGTTCGCTGCTCTCCGATTTCCTCCCACTACAGGGTGCGCGCGGGCTTGGCCTCTACCTCATCGATCGCGTCGGGCCGTTGCGCCGCGCCGTGATGCGCGAGGGCGTCCAGCCCGCGGCGCAGCCGCGGCTGATGCGCGGCGAAGCGCTGTAGCGCGACTTCGGCTATATTCCGGTTTGCACCTAAAGGCAGAATGAACGATCTGGTCCCTCGCGTGCCGAGACCGCGATAGGCTTTGGGCGCTTGTCGCGCTATGCGTCTTGATCCCTACGCCGCCTCCGCCCGGATCGCCGCTATGCGGTCCACGATGGCCTCCACTGTCCGCCGCTGGTGCCCTTCGGCGATCACCAGCGGCTGCAGCCCCAGCATCGTCAGCACGCAACGAAAGTAGGGATCGCCGTCGGAGTCGGTGTCCTCCTGCAATTTGGCGTCAATCACGTCCCGAATCGATCCCTGCCAGCGCATCGAGCGGAATGGCCCGCGCGTGACAATCTCGACACGTCCGGCGGCGAACGTGACGCGCAATCGCTTCTGACGCAGCGCCCAAACCGAAAACCCAATTCCGGCGAGCCAGAATACCGCCAGGATCAACGGCATCCATCGAAATGTCACCGGCGCTCCCGCCAGCGCGTCGCGAAACGCCACCCAGGTAATGACCGAGATCCCAACCATCCATGTGACCATGAAAAGCCAGGGAAACAGCGCGGCGTTGTTCTTGACGACGTAGGGGACTGCGCTGGCCGGCGACACGAGCTTCACGGCTGGCCAGCGCCCACTTGGCGGTGACACCAAATTTTGAGCTTTGACGTGCGCCACCTCGGGTGCATCGATCTCGACACGCTTTTCGGTGAGACAGTGAGCGAAGACATGAATATTCGCTTCTCGGTTTCTGCAAGACAGGCGCGTCGGAATACCCAGGAGTGCCATTGTAGCGAGCACGTCCTCTCTGCCCCAATAACGGCGCGAAAAGGGACGTCGCCGGAGGACCCGGCTGGGCGCTTATGCGTCCGCGCCCTCGCCGCCGAGCTTCGGCATTTTCTTGATGCTGCCCGGCGGTTCGCGAAAGCCTGGATCGATCGGCACCGGCAGCGCCGGCATAGTGGCGCCCGAAGGTCCCGCGACCTGATATGCGAAAAGGCCGCGCTCAACGAAATGCGGATCGCGTAGTGCCTGCTCGAGCGTGGCCATGATGGTGACGCAGCAATCGGCGGCGGCTAGGATCGGCCGCCATTCGTCCGCGGTTTTGCCGGCGATGATGGCGGCGACCGCGGCCTTGGCGGCGGCAGGATCGCGCGCGTCATCCACAAATTCCGGCGCAAGCCCGATCGTCGCTGTGAAGGCGAGCCAGAACTGCTGTTCGAGCGCGGCACAGGCCACGAGCTTGCCGTCCCTGGTGGGATAGAGCTGATAGCGCGCCGAGCCCCCGGTCAAGCGCGCCCCGCCTGCCTTGGGAAATTGGCCGGTCACGTGGCCCGAGGCGAGCGCATGGCCCGCGAAGGTGAACATGGCGTCCGCCATGGCGACGTCGATGTAGCAGCCCTGCCCGGTCAGATCGCGCTGGCCCAAACCGAGCAGGATGTTGATCACGGCCGGTAGCGTGCCGCCGCCGATGTCGGCCGTCAGCGCTGGCGGTACCCTCGGCCGCTCGGTTTGGCCGGGGTTGAGCGCGGGCCAGCCGGTGGTGCCGATGTAGTTCAAATCATGGCCCGCCTCGTCGGCCCGCGGACCCTTCTGGCCGTAGCCCGTGATCGAGCAATAAACGACGCGCGGGTTGCGCTTGCGCACGGCGTCGTAGCCCAGCCCGAGGCGCTCCATCACGCCGGGCCGGAACTGTTCCATCAGCACGTCGGCACGCGCGAGCAGCGGATCGAGCTCTGCCCGGGCGGAAAGATCCTTTAGATCGAGCACCAGGCTCTTCTTGCCGCGATTGAGCAGCGCGAACATGGCGCTTTCGCCGTCGAAGCGCGGCTGATAGTGGCGCATGTTCTCGCCACCCGGCCGCTCGATCTTGATCACCTCGGCGCC
>CAZCKE010000477.1:0-3229 GCA_964499005.1 uncultured Tepidisphaeraceae bacterium | reverse complement strand
GACCGAAAGCGACGTATCGATGACGATGGGTTCGGCCGGAATCGTGCTCATGGAAAAACCTGGGAGCAACTCCTCGTCGTTGCGAGCTCATCTATACGGCCAGATACCGTGTTCCGTCAAAGCGCTCCCTCATTCTAGTTATCGGTTGGTAGAATTGTACATCTCTGATATTGATTACAAAGTTTTTGAAGGGAGCGTGTCATGCGGGCAGCAGCGAGCCAATGGGAGTCGGAAATCTGCAAAGGCGCGATCCGAGCGGGGATGACATTTCAGCAGAAGGTCTGGGCGGTCACGGCGCGAATCCCGCGCGGAAAAGTCGTGACGTACGGAGACGTGGCACGGCAGCTGAAAAGCACGGGTTATCGGGCGGTGGGGGCGGCTCTGCATTGCAATCCCTTTGCGCCCAAGGTTCCTTGCCACCGGGTGGTCGGCAGCGATGGCAAGCTCACCGGCTTCGCGATGGGACTGGCGGCTAAAAAGCGGATGCTCGAGGAGGAAGGAATTCAAATCAAAGGATCGAAAGTGGATCTGGGACGGTATCGGGCCGCGCTTTAAGCGTTTTCCGACGCGCGAGTTGAGGCCGGCATCACTTTTTCGATCCAATCGGCGGTTTGAGAGAGCGCCTTGCTGCCGTGAAAGCGCGATTTGATCTGAGCGCAGGCCGCCGGGGTTTCGCCTGAGTTGAGGATGCGCTCCAAAGCGGCTCGTAATGTCAGAGCATTGAACTTTGGCGCGGGAACCACGGCGGCGACGCCCAATTTCTCCAGACGATGGGCGTTGTCCATTTGGTCGTGGGCCATGGGCATCACGACGTGCGGGATTCCCGCGGCCATCCCTTGAGCGGAGGTGCCGATGCCGCCGTGATGCACGATCGCCGCGCAGCGGGGCAGCAATTGGCCAAAAGGGGCATACTCGACATGGCGCACGCCGGGGGGTAATTGACTGGGCAGATGCTCGTGATGGCGGGAGAGGAGCAGGCCGCGCCGGTTCAAGGCGGTGCATGCGTCGACGGCGGCCTGGAAGAAATCTTTGCCGTGGCGCATGGCGCTGCCGGGAGTGAATGCGATGGGGGCCTCGCCGCTCTCAAGGAACTGCATGAGTTGCGGATTCATCGGCGTGACATCGGATTCGTCGTACAGCGGAAACCCGGTGAGCACGATTTGCCCGGGCCAGTCGGGCGCGGGCGGGCAGAACCAATCGGGAAACAATCCAATGACGCGCTCGGGCGAGTTGAGCCAGTCGCGGAAGATGCCGCGCACCCGAGGCAGGCCGAGCGTTTTGCGAAAGGCGTTGAGAGGGCGGCCGATGCTTGGATCGATGATCAGGGCATCAATGAGAGAGAAAATAAATCGCCGCAACCAGAGGGGCTGCCAGGCGGCAATGGGCAGGCCCGGCAGGCGCGGGGGATCGATGAGGCTGCGGATGATCGTGGGCGACAGGTGCACCGAAACAGAAGGAATGCCGAGCTTTTCCTGGGCAACGCGAGCGCCCAATGAGAGCGAGGAGATCACCAGCACTGTTTTGCCGGGGAGATCATTTTGCTCGACGATGCGGTAGTACGGCTCGAGCAATCCGGCGACGCCCCGGACGACGACGTAAAACGCCTTGGCGGGATTCCACAAATCCGGGTCGGCGGCGATGCGATCGAATTCCTCGACGGAGCCGGCGCCGAAGAATTCAAAGCCGGCGGATTGGACCAGTTCCTGAAACATTGCCGGGGCGATGAACTTGATCTCATGCCCCCGATCGCGAAGCGCGCGGGCGATGCCCAAAAAAGGGTGAACGTCGCCGTGGCTTCCCAGCGCTGCGATGATGACACGCAACCGATTCTCCTGCGTCATGCGGCAGGATCATTGCCCGCCGAGGCGGCGGCGTCAAAACCCTCGACGTGTCACTTCAATCTGATTAGCGCGGATTGCAGGTGAGTGAGGGCTTGAGCTTCCTTCTCCTTGGCAACGCGAACATGAGCGGCGTATTGCCGGCGGATTTTGGGGTCGCTCAAAGCCGCGCGAATCGCCGAACCGCGGGACCGGTCGCCGGTATACAGATTCTTTGATTCCGCCGCGACTTGATCATACAGATCGGCGGCGGCGAGCAGATCGTCCTGAGCCTCGGAGCCGACGGAGATCGCCGCGCGGAGATAGGTGGCGGCGCTGGCTCGCTCTTCGGTCATCGTGACCTCATTGGACTGAACCAAGATGCGAGCGTCCATCGCGGCTTGGTCGGTGGCGGGGTAGTCGGAATCGGCTTCCAGGGCGGCGGCCCAAGCGTCGTAGGCGGAGAGTCCGGCGGAATGATCGCCGGGCAACCAGGGAGGAGCAGTCATCTGGGAAAGTTCGATGGCATATTCAAGCGTGGAAATCAGGATTTGGCGCTGAGAGGGCGCGGCGTGTTTGTCGCCGAGGATGAACATGCCCAGGGGGCCGGGAAAATGGGCATGGGAGTGCCAGTCGGGCTGGTAGTAGTAGGTGGATGGATCGGGCTGGAAATAGCTGTAGCCCAGAAGAGCGCTGTTGGCCGGGTCGTAGCCGGTGACCAGGCAGCATTCGGGAGGGCCGATGATTCCAAAGGCGAAGACAGGCTTGCCGGCGGCGATGCTTTGTTTGACGGCGGTCATCATCGCCGGTTCGTTGCTGGATTGAATCATTTGATAGTCGTAGCCCATCGACTTGAAGGCGCGGTGGAATGGCGCGGGATAGAAATCGCTCAGATCGATGTTCGCGCCGTCGCTTTTGCTGAAGACGCGGCGAAACGCGGCGCCGGAGACGCTCATGATCTGGTCGTAATCGACGGGGTCTTTGAGGTAATCCATCGCGGCGACGAAGCATCCGCAGAAGGGGTTGGAATGGATGTCGAAACCGATGCGCGGGACATCATGAAGAACGACGCGGGAAGCGGGAGACGGCGCGGTGGTGGTGGCCGAGGCAGTCGCCGAAGCGGAAGGAGAAGATGCCGGCAACGGATTTTGGAGCATCGCATGGATCAGCGAATAGGCGATGCCGCCTGCCACGGCGAAGGCGGCGACGCCGATGGCGATGCGCGGGAGCAAGGTTTTTTTGGCGGCGCTGCCGACTCCGGCGATGGCGATTTTTCCAAGCTCGGCGCAGAGAGCGGGAGGGGCGTGCGTCAGCGCATGGCGGCCGAGCTGGGATGCGAGCAGCGGCGGCGTCAGGGCCGGCGCGAAATCCTTGAGCTTGTCGCGTAAAAGATTGACCGCTTGTTCGAGGCG
>CAZCKE010000476.1:0-3230 GCA_964499005.1 uncultured Tepidisphaeraceae bacterium | reverse complement strand
TGAAGCGATCCAGAACGGCGTTGCCAACGATCTCCAATCGAACGGCAGTTTCGCCAACGACCGGGAGAATTGCCTCTTCGTTGCAACTCAATACGACCGAGTCGCCCAAAACATCGGCTGGTCGCCGCAGGGTTCGCTCGAGTGGAACAATAAGCAGACCCGGATCGCATATATCGTCTCGGGGATCGCCGATGATGAGAACTCGAGCCGCACGCTGATGAGCCTGGCCCGTCATCATGACAACAAGAGATACAAAGTGTTCGTGTACAGCAGCGAAGCGGGAGTTCGGCGCGACCGCCAGCAATTTGCCCAGTCGTCGTACTCGGCGGCCAGCAACCGGCGCGGCGCCTCGACGATCGAAACGCTCAGCCATTTGAAGGTCAATGTCTGGATGGCCGCCAGTGACGGCGACACCGTTGCGGCTGCCAAGGGTCTGGCCGAGCAACTCGTGCGCGATCAGATCGACGTGGCGATTTTTGACGCGACGCAGGCTGATCCGATCGCAGCCGTCGTGGCCGGCTGGGAAGTCGCCAAGGTCAAGATCAACCTCTGCCGCCGCACGCCACTGTTTGCCCCGACCGTCGGCGGCGTCGTCTATTTCGATCCGGTCCGCTGGGAATCGGACAAGGAATTCTGGAGCCGCGCCCATGTTGAGAGCCGCTTCGTTCTCGAAGGGTGTGAAACGGATGATGCTCTTACTCCCGCTCCGCAGCGCAGTACCTACGGGATTCCCGAAACCGCCGTTGTTCTCGCCACTGCCGGCAACGACCTGGAGCGCACCCTCTCGGGTGATTTTGTCGAGACGGTCATCAACATTCTCCGCGCCCATCCGCATGCGATTTACCTGGTGGTCGGCGACGGCGACCTCGCATGGCAGAAGCGCAAATTCGAAAGCGCCGGTGTCGCCAAGCGCGTCGGATATGCTGGCCGCCGAAAAGATTTGCCCGGCTTCCTGCGGATTTGCGACATCTACCTGGCCGAATTCCCCACGGCCAGCCCCGTTGGCGTTCTCCAGGCCATGAGCATGGAGCGTCCTGTCGTGGCTACCCGCTGGGGAGAATCGGCCGAGCAATCGCAGGCCGCGGCCCTGGTCGGGAGCGAAGGCGCCCTCACTGGCCGCGAGCCCAGCCAATATATTGAGCGCGTCAGCAAGCTGCTGCGCGAGCCGGCGTATCGCCACAAGCTTGGCAAGACGATGCGCCAGCGCGTCGAGCAGCACTTCTCCTTCATCCAGACCGCGCAGCACATCGAGCAGTTGTGCGATCACCTGATCCAGTCGCGCAGTGAAGCTTCCGCGACGCCGGGCCAGGAACGGATGTCGCTGGCGGAAGTGGCTTAATAAGAGGTTTTTTGTTCTTGGTCTTTCGTTCATTGTTATGGCTGAAAAAGTCTAGTACTTGGCATCCGCCCCCCGCGGCTAAGAGCGAAGAACCAGGAATCAATAACTAAGAGCAAGACCAATCCCTCCGCATCGGGTAGAATCTCCCTCCCCATGCAGACGCGCCTCATCGAAATCATCCAGAATCTGCCGAACTGCAATGTCCTGCTGGTCGGCGACATGATGCTGGACAAATATTTGTTCGGCAACGCCGAGCGGGTGTCGCCCGAAGCGCCGATGCTCGTGCTGCATTACCAGCATGAAGAGCTTCGTCTCGGCGGGGCATCCAACGTGGCGATCATGCTGAAAACCCTGGGCGCCAATGTCCGCGCCATTGGCGTTGTCGCCGAAGACCCGGCCGGGGCCGATCTGCGCCGCCTCATGCGCGAAGCGGGCATCGATCCAGGGTTGCTGATCACGTGCGATGACCGTCCGACGACGTGCAAGCTCCGCCTCGTCGGGGCCGCCCAGCATCGCCGCGAGCAGCAGCTCATGCGCATCGATTACGAAAATTCGCGCCCTGTCTCGCAAAAAATCGCCGATGCCCTGCTGGCTCGCGTCGAAGCCGAACTGGCCGATTGCCAGATTGTCTGCATTGAGGATTACGGCAAGGGGGTGATCTCCGACACCAATTGCCGCCAGATCATCGCGATGGCCAAGCGGCGGGAGGTGCCTGTCCTGGTCGATCCCGCCAACAACGCTGACTTCCGTAAATATACCGGCGCGACCATGGTTAAGCCCAATCGCCCCGAAGCCGCCTCCGCATCCGGTATCTCGATCGACTCTCCCGATCAGTGCCGCCCGGCCGCTGAATCACTTCTCAAAAATCTCGATCTCGAAGCGATCGTCATCACCCTGGACAAGCACGGCGCGTATCTGGCGACCAAGCAGGGGGAGCGCCAATTGCTTCGCCACGCGCATCCCCGACAGGTCGTCGATGCCACTGGCGCTGGCGACATGGTCCTGGCCGTCGTCGCGATGTCCCGCGCGGCCGGCGCGACTTGGGCCGAAGCGGTCGCTCTCGGCAACGTCGCCGCGGGTCTAGAAGTCGAAGCCGTCGGCACTGTGCCGATCACCCGCAACCAGATCATTCAGGAATTGCAAAGCGAGGCCCACGATCACATCGGCAAGGAGCGCACGATCGACAACCTCCTCGTCGAACTCGCCCAGCACCGCGCCACCGGCAAGCGCATCGTCTTCACTAACGGCTGCTTCGATCTGATCCACCTGGGCCACGTGAAATACTTCCAGTTTGCCCGTCACCAAGGCGATCTTCTCGTGGTCGGCGTCAATACCGATGCGAGCATCCGCCGCCTCAAAGGCCCCAAGCGGCCCATTATCAACGAAGCAGACCGACTCGGCGTCCTCGAAGAACTCGAAAGCATCGATTACCTCGTGCGTTTTGATGACGACACCCCGCTGAAATTGATCGAGCAGATTCGCCCTGACGTGCTGGTCAAAGGCGCCGATTATCCCAAGGAAAAAGTCGTCGGCTGGGACCTGGTTGAGTCGTGGGGCGGCCGCGTTGCTCTGGCGCCGCTCATTGACGGCAAAAGCACCAGCGGTGTCATCCAGCGCATTCTCGATACTCACGCCTGAAATGATCGTTCGCGCTCAGGGGAGCCGCCATGTCGGACGAACCCATTCCGTACAAAATCTGGGGAGAAGGCATCGACGCCAAAGCGCTTGATCAAATGAACAACGCCGCGCGTCTTCCCGTCAGCGTCGCCGGCGCGCTGATGCCCGATGCCCACGTCGGCTACGGCCTGCCGATCGGCGGCGTTCTCGCCACCGAAACCGCCGTTATCCCTTACCCCGTCGGCGTCGATTTCGCCCGGCGGGTAGAGCCCCC
>CAZCKE010000475.1:0-3232 GCA_964499005.1 uncultured Tepidisphaeraceae bacterium | reverse complement strand
GGCGATCTCGCTACGGCCGGCTCCGACAAGCCCGGCAAAACCGACGATTTCGCCGGCTCGCACGTCGAAGCTGATGTCGCGGAATTGGCCGGGGGAGGAGAGATTTTTAACGCTGAGAATGACCGCTCCGGCCTTTTGCTCAAGATGCTGGGAGAAGTAAGCATCGACACTTCGTCCGATCATCATGCGGACTACCGCGTCATGCGTTGCGGCCGCGCGATCCAGCGTTCCGACGTATCGTCCATCGCGAAGCACGGTCACTCGATCGCAAAGCCGGAAGACCTCCGGCATTCGATGAGAGACATAGACCGTCGTCACCCCGCGCGATTTCAGTTGGTCGATCAGGCTGAAAAGGCTTTCGGATTCGGGTTGCGAGAGAGAACTGGTCGGCTCGTCGAAGACCAGGACGCTGGCCCCCATGCCGACGGCGGAAGCGATTTGGACAAGTTGCTCTTGCGCGGTGGAGAGTTGCCGCATGGCTTGGCGAACGTCGATCGACACGCCGATGCGGCCTAATAATTCAATGGCACGCCGATGCATTTCCTGGCGATCCACCATGCGGCCCAGCATGCGCCGGGGGTATTGCCCCATGCTCAGGTTTTCCGCCACGGAGAGGTCGGGGCAGAAAGCCAGTTCCTGATGGACCATCCCCACGCCTGCCCGGCGTGCGTCGGCCGGTGAATGAAAGCCGCGGCTCGCTCCGTCGATCAGGACCGTTCCCGAATCGGGACGATGAATACCGGCTAAGACTTTGCCGAGAGTCGACTTGCCGGCGCCGTTTTCACCCATCAAGCCATGGCACTCGCCTCGCCGAATGCCAAATGACACGTCCGACAGCGCCGTAATGCCGGCGAATGTCTTGGTGATCGCGCGGAACTCGACAAAGGGCGTTGTGTCTGACGGCGAATCAGGCGGCATCGTGAATTACTTTTTGAGCCACTTGTCCCAATACCCGGCAAACTGATCGACGTTGTCCTTGGTCACCTGGGTCAAGGGATTGGGGATCTTGCCGCCGGCTTGGGTTTGTGGATCTTTGCCGTTGAGGATTTTGTCGACGAGAATTTCGACGGTCTTGTGTCCCCAGCCATAGCAGTCCTGGGCCAGAAGCATTTGCACATGCCCGTCACGCAGGTAAGCAAGCTGCTTGGGAAGGGCGTCGCAGGAAACGACTTTGACGGAGCCGGGGGGCCAATTGAGGGCGTTATCAGTGAAGAGCGGCCAGCCGCCGATCATCGCCCAGCCGTTGATCTTGCCGGGGTTGGCGGCCATGGCGCGATTCACCGCGGCCACCGCGTCGGCGGGAGTTTCCGGGTGATAAAAAACGCCATTGCCGTCGTTGAGCTCGTGCATGTTGGGATGCTTGGCCAATTCCTCGCGCGCGCCTTTGACGCGCAGCTGGAGATTAGGGGCGGCCTGATTGCCGGCGAGGATGGCGACGGTACCCTGATCACCCATGAACTTGGCCAACTCGGTCATAATAATCTTGCCGCATTCCATGTCGTCCGTGCCGTAATCGCACAAACGCTTGCTGCGCGGAGCGTCAGAATCGAAGCAAACAACGGGTACGCCTTTGTCCACGGCATCATTGATGGCATTGGTCAGTGTGCGCGCATCCGAACAGGAAACGGTAATACCGTCGACGTGCTCGTTAGCCAAGGCGCTGATCGCCTGTGCTTGCTTGACGGCGTCTTCGCTGGAAGGAGTGCGCCATTCAATCTCGATCTTGACGTTGTACTTGTCGCCCAATTCCTTGGCGGCGTCGAACGCGCCAACCTTAGCGGCCTGGAACACGTCGTTAGACTCGCTCTTGGCGACCATGCCGATTCGGATCGTGCGCTGGGCCTGAGCGGTTGAAGCCCAGCCCGGTGCCAGCAACGTCGCTGTTGCCAGTAAAGCGCCGGTCACGAATTTCCCCCATACAGATAATTGACGATTCATTGCAGTCCTCCGCGGGTTAGATGGTGATATTTCTTAAATCCATCACATAGAAGGCCGGGTCGCCGTGATGGGCGATTTCGTCTCCATTGTTGGCTGCGCTTCGATTTTCGACGTATCGCGGCGAAGTCGACGCTGCCGAAACGACTGGCTGAGGTTATCAATCGCAACCGCCACAATTATTGCGCTACCTACGATAATCAGTTGATACTCCGAGCGCAGATTTAGGGTGTCAATGCCGTCTTGAATCATGGCAATAATGAGCGTTCCCAGCAAGGCGCCCAGTGCGGTGCCGCGTCCGCCCAGGAGGCTCGCGCCGCCGACGACCGCGGCCGCGATGACGGTCAATTCGTAGCCGCTGCCCAGGTTCGTCGATGCGACACCGACCTGGCCCAGAAGCAATAAGCCGCCGATTCCGGCCGTCAGCCCGCTGATCAGATAGACCCGCAGCTTGATCCGTCCGACGCGCAAACCGCTGAAACGTGCCGCTTCCTCGTTGCCTCCGACAGCGTAAATCTCGCGTCCGCCGACGGTTTGAGAAAGATAAAACCATCCCGCCCCGACAACAATTAACATGATCACCAGTGACATCGGCCGCTGGCCCCAAATAGTCAGACGGATGAAATGATCGCTGAACGATGTCGGCAGATATCGGTCGGATGTGGGGAGGGTTGACTCGCTTGGACTGACGATCGCGATGCCCCGAAAGATGCTCATGGTTCCCAGCGTGACGATGAAAGGGTGCATGCGCAACGCCACAACAAGGATGCCGTTGAGAAGCCCGCATAAGAGGCCGACGGCCAGCGCGACGGCAATTCCCAGAGGAATGACCCACAAACCAGACGCGTCTTCTTTTATGTATTGCAGCACCCAGGCGGTTCCCAGAGCCGACATCGCCATCGTGGAACCGACGGAGATGTCGATTCCGCCGGAGATGATGACAAATGTCGCGCCAACCGCCATCACAGCGAAATAGGACATTGGCGTGGCTACATTGTCTACCAGATTATCGGTGTTGAGAAACGTATTGCGTTGCCCGGCGGGTGCGCGAAGATGTCCGAAAATTGTCAGGGTGATCCCCATCACCAGGATGACTAGGACGAGCCCCAATTCCTGTATTTGAAACAGTTTGCCCCACTGTCGGCGCGGAAGGGAAACGGGGGTCGCATATTCCAACTTCGGGGAAGACTCCATAGGCGAGTCCCATTATGCCAGGTCACGCGTTAAGTGTCGCGGCGATAGCATTTGAGCAACGGTCCGGATCGCAAGCCTGCCCATAGTGCGAATCAGGATGGGG
>CAZCKE010000474.1:0-3235 GCA_964499005.1 uncultured Tepidisphaeraceae bacterium | reverse complement strand
TTCGCCTGGCTCTGGACGACGCCCTTCGCAAATCGCTTCCGCAAATCGACAACATGATTCGGAACATGCCCCCACCGGCTCCGGCCAAATAGAACGGGTCCGGCCCATTCATTTGTCGTCGGATTTTCCCAGCCGTGCGATCCGGTCGCGGTCGACATCGACATAAACGTCGAAATGGTCGAACGCCTGCGCGGAGTTGGCCGAGCCGTTGTTAATAGTCAGTTTCAGCAGATGCCATTGGGGCAGGAAGACCGGATCGTTGTTGACGGCATGGACGCCGGTGACCTGCTGCTGGCCGTAGGCGGAATTCCCTTGCCGGAGTTCGCCCTGAATACCGCCGAGGCCGGCATCGGCGACGTTGATCCGCGTGCCCTGGCGGCCGGTTTTCAATGTGCCATCGGGCTCCACATCATCGTATTGGTTGGTATCGACCAGGCTTGCCCAAGGGACATTCTTGAGACGCACCATGTTCCATCCCACCTGAGGCGTTTGGGGGGCTTTGCGGTTCAACTCGTTCACCTGGGCCTTTAATCGCGTGTTCTCCGCGCGCAGTTGCGCGATGATCGCCCGCAGATCGTTCAGTTCCTGCGGATCGGGTTGGGTCGAAGCGGAGCGGGCCGCCTGGCGTTCGTCGAGCCGCCGCTGGGCTTCGTCGGGAGACATCTGCGCAAGCGCAACACTCACAAAAATCCCCAGAAAAACGGCGATTAACGGTGGACGCATCGGAGCCTCCTCTTTGCTACATGTATCTTAACAACCGGCAAGTGATGTTAATTCATGATTTTTAAACTCCTTTTGGCAAGCGTGTTGACTTTGAAAAATCAACAGGTAGTTTGGGGCAACGCTTGTGGAAAGCAGCTTCGCTGTTGAAAAGCAGCTTCGCTGTGAAAAAGTAGCTTGGTGGGGCGGTGCAGAACCGGCACGGATGTCGGTGGGACCCCATTGGGTGGATTCGCGACGTCGAATCGCCTCTCAATCACATTTCAAATAAATTCGGGTGGAGCAATGGCACGGAACGCTGTTCTGGACCTCCCGTTAAGTCAGGTCATGCGGTCGGAGATCGCCCTGTCGTTACAGCACGTTCTTCAGTTGTACACGGTGGGAAATTTCCTGCATGCCTGGCGAAACCCGCACAATCACAAGAACATCGAGCAGGTGTTTGATACGCCGGAACAGGCGCATCATGCCGCGGCGGTATGCGCGACGTGGCTGGGGGTGCGCGTCGCGGTGGGGAACGACCCGACGTTGGGATGGTGGTGGCCGATGGATGAGTCGGCCGGAGCCACCGTTTAGACGGCTGTCTGCGGTCGGAAATAAAACACCATAAAAACCGCCGCGAAGATCAGGGCGAAGGCGACGTAGTAGTTCCACGTCAGCTTTTCGCCCAGATAGAGGCGGGCAAATACGACAAAAACAGCCAGAGTGATCACTTCCTGCATTACTTTTAGTTGCCCGGCGGAGGTGCCGGCGATGTTGCCGATGCGGTTGGCGGGAACCTGAAAGCAGTATTCGAAGAAGGCAATGCCCCAACTGACCAGGATGACGAGCCAGAGAGGTTTGGTCTCGTATTTGAGGTGCCCATACCAGGCAAAGGTCATAAAGGTGTTGGAAATGATCAATAAAAGGGCGGGCACGAGATACGTGTTCATCCAGTGAACTCCATTGAAAAGGCTGACGAAGGGATATTTACCATTGGGCTTCTTCGAAAGGGTTGTCGGCGGCGCGAATCTTGGGCTTGGGCAGCATGTTGATCATGGCCTTGGCGAGGGAGGCATCGGAGCCGGCGCCGACGCGGAGGTTGAGGCCTGAGCCGCGGAGAAGGCTGATTTCGCTGGGGGAGGGCTCGGTTTTACTCTTGGCGATCTCGAGGAAGCGGATTTTGCCAAAGGCCCAGGGGGTGACGACTTGAGAGAAATGTTGGGGGGTGTGGACGGCGGCGACTTCGCCGGATTCGTCCGTTTCAGCCAGCATGGAACGGATGGGGGCGGTAAGGAAGACGACGGCGTGCTTTTCGGCCTCGGCCATCAGGGCTTCGATATCGTTATAGGCGACGGCGGGGCGGGCGGCGTCGTGGACTATGACATGGGTCGATTCTTCAGAGACCTTTTCTCCCGCGACGGCGAGCTGATCGATAAGGCGAGGTCCGCCGGCGAGGAGCTTAACACCGGAGAAGCCGAGGTGGCCGCCGTATTTGCGCTTGGCCTCTTCCATGGCGTCCGGGGCGACGACGAGCTGGATTTGCTTGACGTTATCGCGGTTGAGAAAAAGCTCGACGCTGCGGAGGAGGCATTCGCGGCCGTCGACTTTGACGAACGCGCCGCCGGAGTCGGCGCCGGGGTGAGGGGGGGCGGTGAAGAGGACGACAGAGAATCTGGCCATGGATCTCCCGGTTGGAAAACGGTGCCATGATTCGCGCTGGAGGGGCCTTGGTCAAGCGGGAAGAAAAAAGAACCCAGGGAATGAATTCTTGGGGCTTTTTGGGGCGGGATGGAGCGACGAAATTGACAGGGGAGGCTGGGGAAATAGAATTCCGATCCCTTGGAATTGGAATCGCGGGCTCGTAGCTCAGTTGGTTTAGAGCGCGTCCCTGATAAGGACGAGGTCACAAGTTCGAATCTTGTCGGGCCCATTTCAGAAATCTTTGCCGAACGTGGACTTGCGTTACCTGCCGGTGGTCGGCAGTGCGGCTCGCGATTGAGTGCAACTGTGTACCGTACACACAGGAAGCCCTTAACGGGAGAAACCGCCATGTCGGCCAATTCACCACGCGTCCCTTCGTACTGTATCCATACCGCGCGCAACCAAGCTTATGTTCGATTGAACGGCGAAATGATGTCCAAACGTAAAACGAGGGTACAACCTTCGCAAATTTGCCGTCGAAACTCTCAGCCCAAGCGTACGCCGGGCCAACGTTATACGACGCCGAGCTATAGACGCGCATTGAACTATGCAACCAAACGAGCGATTAGGGCCGGTGAGTTGCCAGCCGGAACTCGTTGGCATCCGCATCAGCTTCGACACAACGCCGGAACGCGGATACGTAAGGCAGCGGGTGTAACGTAAAAAATCTCATCCGCACGTCATGCTGCCTCCTTGTAATAGAATTTTAACAAACCACCCAACCGCTTCCGGCACTGCACAGGTCCATCGCGAGGAGAATCGGTCTCAGTGGGCGCGGGAAACAGAAGACGGTTCTCCTTCCCCTGAAGCCGCCGCTCGCATGGGTAATGCTCGG
>CAZCKE010000473.1:0-3244 GCA_964499005.1 uncultured Tepidisphaeraceae bacterium | reverse complement strand
GAAGCATTTCGCAAATAGCTTCGCGCGTATCGGCATGGTCCTCGACGTACAGAATTCGAGGCATTTAAATGCCATATCCAATATCCGGGGGATTTGTCCATGGGGAAATTTTTCGAGATTGGGAAAACCTCGATTGACAGCGAAAATTGAGGCTTGAGATGAGTTTTTCTAACCGCCAATGACTGGCCACATTGACGCGTATCTCCCGTTTTTGCGTGAAAAGCAGTTTATTTTGCAGCTTATCGCCGCGGCGGGAAAATGCGGGCAAAAATGGAGCTATGCTGATACGTTATCGAAATCTGGCCCAATTTTCGGTGGCGATCATAGCCGTCGGCGTGCTGGCGGTGACGATTGGTTTCATCGTGGTTGTGGGGACGGCCATCTCGCTGATCCTAGCCGTGATTCTCGCGGCTTTATGCTTTTTTCTGAAGCGATGGGGGATCGGCGCGGCCAGGTATATGTGGGGATATTTTCTTTGGATCGCGATGGGGCTGGGGTATTTCGAGCTGATTCGATCGTTGTCTGCGCTAGGAGTCGGCGGAACGATCGGATTAACAGTGGTCATGGGCGTGATCGTCGTGTGGGTGTATTTGCGTCGCGGCGAGAAAAGACGGCGGCGCTGGGCGACCGCGGGGCTTTGCGAGAACTGTGGGTATGACCTGCGGGCAAGTTCTGATGTGTGCCCGGAATGCGGCGCGCCTTTGCCGGAAGAATTGCTCCGGCGGAGGCGTATCGCGATGGAGTTGCGGAAAACCAATCCAGTGTGGACGGAGATTGGCCGGGGATCCACCGCGGATCAATCCATGCAAACAGGAGAGAATGAAGCGACAGGCAATGACGAGGGAGGCGCGGCGGAATCTTAAATCGAATCAGACTCGCCGGCGGCGGACCAGAAGCATCAGCGAGGTGATTCCCAAACCAGACAGGGCCGCGGGCTCGGGAACGCTGACGCGGTCGTAGCCAATTACATCAAGGGCCCGGAGCTCGACGCCGAGCGAGGGATTGGATCCGGCTGTGGCGAAGGCGTCTTGTACCTTGGGAGACACGCCGCCTGGGAGAGGATTGCTTTGCCAGTCGCCGAAGTCGCCGCCATCGTTTTGGTTATCGAATTGAGCCAAGTCGTTGGTGCCGTCGATGGAGAAGAATGCCTGAACGCTGCTGGTGGTCGTGAAGGTGCGGACGCCAGCGGACGACGTATAGCGGAATAGATCTTCGGGGAAGATGGTGCTATTCGGCGGACTTGGAAGGGCCGAACCGAGGCCGAGAACTTCGTCGATCTCATGCTCGACGACGGGGAGGAGATTGAACGTCAAAGAACTGCCCGGGCTGCCGGGGGTCGTGATGTGAGTATTCAAGGTGATGGTGCCGTCGGGTTGGCCGGAGGGAGGATTCGCATTGATTCCAATCGCGCGGAGATTGGCAGTTTTGACGTTAATATTGGCATTGCTATTGACAGGATTGTTCGGACCCGCGCCCAGATGGGCCAGCGCCAGAGTATCGTCGGCGGTTTTGCTGTCGGCAGTGAGCGCGGTGAGATATGACGCGTAGGTAACTGTGCCAAAGAATGTGGAGCTTGAGCCCAAGCCTGTATTGGACGACTGAAAGGTAATGTTCACCGTGATCGGGTCGGAGAAATTTGCCTCATAGGTGCTGATCGCGGAATTGATGGTGGCCTCAATGGCGGCGGCATTGGCATCGCTGGTGATGGAACTGGCGAAAGTCGGAGTGATGATGAAAGCGGCGCGGGCCGGCAGCGCTGCAGCGAGTGAAACAACGAATGCCAGAAATCCGGATCGTCGTAGAATAGCCACCGCTCCCTCCTTCAGACAGCAAATAGGCTTAATGTCCACGTCTGACCGCAGTCGGTTTTTAACGCAAGTAGAGAAACCCCGCAACTAAATAAACCGCAATTTTCCGTTAGTAATTGATTAGCGGCCCGCAGTGCTCAAGGGCGGAGGAGGAGGCTGGGCGGCGGCAGCGGCGGCGCGGGCGGCGAAGAGTTTCTTGGCTTCGCCGACGAGGTAGAAGCTGCCGGTGATGCAGATGAGGTCTTCCTTGGTGACGGCGCGGTTGGCTATGGCGAGAGCTTCCTCAAGGGTGGGGGCGACTTGAGCCATCTTGCCGTAGAGTTCGACGTAGCGGGCTGCCAATTCTTCGGGGTCGGCGGTGCGAACGCTGTCCACTTTGGTGAAGATGACTTTGTCGGCGCCGCTGGTGATTCGTTCGAGCATGCCGGGGACGTCTTTATCGCCACAGCAGCCGAAGATAACGACCATGGAGTCGTAGGGAATGTGCTGGCCGATCGCTTTCATGACGGCGTCGAGGCTGGCGGCGTTGTGGGCGCCGTCGACGAGGACCCGTGGGGTCTGGCTGAGCATTTCCATGCGGCCGGGGAGAGTGACTTTGGTGAGGCCTTCCATCGCCTGGGTGTCGTTGATGGGGATGCCGCGGGTTTTGAGGCGATCGATGACGGCCAATGCGAGGCCGCAGTTGATGGCCTGATGCTCACCGATCAGGGGAACGGCAAGGTTCCCGAACTTGCTGTTGGGGCGCGGGAGGCAATGTCTATCGCGGGCCGCTAAACCGGCTGACCAGCGGCACGGTCAGCGAAGGTCCGTTCGAGGATTACATCGCGGTACGCGGCGCGGTGGCGCCTTTCATCACCGCCTATCTCACCACCGACCAAGGCGGCACGGTGAAACAGGTGCTGGTCGAGGACGGCGCCAAGGTCAAGAGCGGCCAGCCGCTGATCATCCTGTCCAATCCCGCCTTGCAGCTTCAGGTCGCGGCCCAGCAACTGACCTTTGAACAGACCCGCTTCAAATATCAGCACGACCTGTTGGATATCGAACACCAGATCAGCAAGCTGAAGAACGATCTGGAACGCGACAAGATCCTGTTGGACGGCAACGCCATCGCGCCTTCGACCTACAAGCAGGAGCAGGAAGAATATAACTATTACGTCAAGCTGCGCGCCGCCACGATTGCCTCCGAGGAAGCCGAGCAGCGGGTGCGCGCCACCCAGCTCACCGGGCAGGCCGCCGGCACCAAAACCGATCTCGCCAATGCGGGCGTGGAAGCGCTCACCATCCGCGCCCCGATGGATGGGCAGTTGACGGCGCTGGACGCCGAAGTGGGCCAGTCCAAGGCGCAAGGCGCTGTGCTGGGTCAGGTGAATTCCGCCGACCGTTTCAAGCTGCAGGCGCAGGTGGATGAATTCTATCTCGGCCGGGTGGTGGTGGGG
>CAZCKE010000472.1:0-3252 GCA_964499005.1 uncultured Tepidisphaeraceae bacterium | reverse complement strand
CCGAAATATTTCGGCGATGCGTTTTTCGGCGTATTACACGAGACGGGGCATGGGTTGTATGAGCAGGGATTGGATGCGGAGCATTTCGGGACACCGTTGGGGCAGGCGATCTCGCTGGGAATTCACGAGAGCCAGTCGAGGATGTGGGAGAATCTGGTGGGGAGGAGCAGGGCATTTTGGAGGTTTTTTCTGCCCAAGGCGAGAGGGGCATTTGCGAGTGCACTGGCGGGGGTGAGTGATGAAGACTGGTATCGCGCGATCAACGACGTGCGGCGTTAGTTAATTAGGACGGAGTCGGATGAGGGGAATTATAGTATGAACATTTGGCTTCGATTTGAGTTGGAGCAAGCGATCATGACAGGCGAACTGAGCGTCGCTGATCTTTTGGAGGCGTGGAACCAGAAGATGAAGGATTATCTGGGACTGACGCCGCCGGATGCGGCCAAGGGGGTGTTGCAGGATATCCACTGGTCGGGCGGAGCGATTGGGTATTTTCCGACATATACGCTGGGGAATTTGTATGCGGCGCAATTCTTTGAGCAGGCGAGGAAGGACCTGGGAGATTTGGATGGGATGCTGGGGCGGGGGGAATTTGCGCCGTTATTGAGGTGGCTGCGGAAGAATATTCATATGCACGGCAGGCGGTATACGGCGCGGCAACTGGTCAAGAAGGTGACCGGGCATGATCTGTCGGCCAAGCCGCTGCTGGATCATTTGAATCGCAAGGCGGCGGAGGTTTACGGCGTTTGATTACTGCTGCGTCGCGGGGTGCAGCAGGTCGTGGCTGATCTGATGGGCGGCGTCGCCGAGGCGATCGTTGATCTTGTCGTTGTCGTGACGGATTTTATCCTTGTCGACCGTTACGGTGACGCTGGGCGAATTGTCGGAATCGACATGAAACCAGCCGCGATAGAGGCCGACGACAGCGAGGGCTGCGAGTATCAGGATCAGGGTCGTGAAGAAGCGTCCCATTTCGGGCTCCTTTCAATTTGAATTTTCAGGTTAAGGACAAATGGCTGGATCGGGATTCGGGGAATCCCTGATGCGGGCGTTTATCTTGAATGAGCCTGCTTGGAGAGGCGGCGCTGGAGGAGGGTCAAGACGGCGGCTTCTTCGGGGCGAAGGCGATGCAGTGAAGTGCTGAGGGTTTGCTCGACCTGCCTGCGAAGCATCTCGACGAGGGTGCCTTCCATGTAAGTGTCGATCACGGCGGGGTGAACGTAGGACTTGCGGCAGACGGCGCTGGTATTGCCGAGCTTTTTGGCGACGGATTCGATGGCGGCGACGATGTTGCGTTTGGCCTGGGCTTGCGAATCGAATGTTTCGAATTCCTGGAGGGCGATGGCGCACAGGACGGTGCCGGCCCAGGTGCGGAAATCCTTGGCGGTGAATTCGTCGCCGGTGACTCGCTTGAGATATTCATTGACATCGCTGGAGGTGATGTCGTGAGTTTTGCCTTCGTGATCGACGAAGGCGAAGAGCTCCTGCTGGGGAAGGTCCTGGCAGTCGCGGATGACTTTGGCCAGGCGTTTGTCTTGAATGTCGATGGCATGCTGCACGCCGCTTTTGCCGCGGAATTGGAAATGAATTTGGGAGCCTTTGACGTGGACGTGCTTGTCGAGCATCGTCGTCAGGCCGAAGGAGTGGTTGCTCCTGGCGTATTCGTCGTTGCCGATGCGGATGAGGGAGGTTTCCAGAAGGCGAACGACGGCGGCGACGACTTTCTCGCGGGAGAGGCCGGGCTTGCGCAGATCGCGGCGGACGCGGGAGCGGATTTTGGGCAGCGCTTTGCCGAAGGCAAGCATTCGCTCGTATTTGGTTTCGTCGCGGACTTCACGCCAGCGGGGGTGGTAACGATATTGGGTGCGGCCACGGGCGTCTTTTCCGACGGCCTGGATATGGCCTCGCGGCGAGGGGCAGATCCAGACATCCGTCCAGGCAGGCGGGATTGCCAGGGATTTGATTCGCGCGATGTCGTCGTGATTGTCCAGGCGTTTCCCGGCGGAATCAAAGAATGCAAATCCGCCGCCATTTCGCCTTCGCGAGATGCCGGGGCGGTCGTGGGAGACGTACATCAGGCCGGCATCGTGGGCGGATTCGATGGAATCTGACTTTTCAGCGATGTGGGTCGTCATTCAAGTTTCATGGCCAGAAGGGTTTGATCGTCGGCGGTAGGGGCGCCATCGGCGAAGATTGCGACGGCTTTGCGGATTTCTTCGATGACCGCGGGAGCGTGGCGCGGACCGTTGGCCAGCACGTGGTCGAGCGCGTCGACGCCGAAGAGTGCGTTAGCCGGGTTTTTGGCTTCGGTGATGCCATCGGTATAGAGCAGGAGCAAATCGCCGCGTTCCAAGGGCACGGTCGATTCCTCATAATCCTGCTGGATGTGGATGCCCAGAGGCAGCCCGCCAACTTTGTCCAAGCCGATGGTGGATTCGCCGCGAAGAAGGCGAGGAGGGTTGTGCCCCGCGCGAGCGTAGGTGAGAGACCGGGCTTTGGCATCGTATATGCCGTAAAAGGCAGTGACGAACGCGCCGGAGCCGCCGATGTAGCGCGTGGCCAAATGCTGGTTGATGAAGGCGAGCATTTCGCGAGGAGGAATTCCCGAACCGGGGTGAAGATGAGCGATCGCGTGAGTGATGGCCATGATGACGGCGGCGGGGGTGCCATGACCGCTGACATCCGCGATGAAGATTCCCCAGCGATTTTCATCGCACGGGAAGAAATCGTAGTAATCGCCGCCGGATCGGGTGGCGGTTTTATAATCGGCGGCCAGTTGCACGCCCGGGATAGACGGAAGCTTCGTGGGGAGCAGGGTTTGCTGGATCTCGCCGACGATGGTCAGTTCGCGATTGAGGGCATCGTAAGCGGTGGCTAATTCCTGGCGGAGGACCAGATTTCGCACGGCGCGGCCCCAGAGGTTGGCTTGAAGCACGAGGGCCGGAATCTGCTCTCGGACGGCCTTTGCAGGATCGCGGATCAGCGTGATGCTCATGTTTAAAGCGACGCCGTCGTCATAATGCGGGGCGGCGACGAGCATGTTCATGTCGCGGAAATACTCAATCGCCGGATCGGAGGGGCTCAGACGCTCCTGCAGACTCTCGATGACATGCGGTTCATTGGAATAGAGCAGCTCGCCGAACAGACCCGAATTGAACAGCGGCAAGCGGTCCTTTTGCCTCCAGGGGTTGATGTTTTCAGTCCAGGTGCTGCTGCGGGTGATGCGATACTGCGGTTCAGGCAACTCGCGCC
>CAZCKE010000471.1:0-3261 GCA_964499005.1 uncultured Tepidisphaeraceae bacterium | reverse complement strand
CCGCCGCCCGCCCGCAACCGCACGATTCAGCATTCCCGCTGAAGCCCTGTTCAATTCCACCAATCGCGCCGCAAGACTCGCCGCATCATCCGCTTGAAATTTGAAGCCACTGGCTCCCTCCTCGATCAACGACCCCGCTCCTCCCGCATCCGGGACAAGCACCGGCACACTCGCCGCCATCGCCTCGAGAATCACCAGCCCGAATGGTTCAACCGGGCACGTATGCAGTAGCAGATCGGCCCGCGACAACTCTCCCGCGACATCGTCACTGAATCCCGCGAAGGTGACATTTGGATGCTTCCCCGCCGCCCGCTGCTGGAGCGCGGCCATATCACGGCCCAGTCCGAGCACCTTGAACGAAAGCCCCGAGAGCGCCCCGTCAGAGCGGTCCAGGGCATCGAGGAGTAAATCGACCCGCTTCAGCGGCTCCAGCCGGGAAACGATCAATACATTTGTCACGCCCGCTTTCTCAAACGCTGGCCGGCGCTGTGCGGAAGCGATTTGCTGAGCGGGCAGGAAATTGCTCACCACCTCGATCCGGTCCGCTCGAACTCCGTTGGCGATCAGCCGCTGACGGACAAACTCCGAGACCGCGATAAATTGCGCTCCGGTGTGATTGAGCCATTTCTTTTTGGCATAACTGCCCGATTCGTCGGTTCCGCCGTGAACCATATGAATGTGGTTGATCTGCCGGCGGTATAGAATGTTCCAGGCAAGACAAAACGCCGATTGAACGACGCCGGTCGCGACAAACGTGAGAGAGCGATGGGCTTTCAGCAACGAGCGAATCTCGCTCGAAAGCTGCTTCTTACCCGTGAACGATCGACCGGTTATTCCCAGCTTCTCCGCTTCTGCCAGCGCCGGTCCCGGCGGCGCAACGAGAATGGGATCGAATTCATCCGCTAAACCAGCCAGGGTCGCCAGCGTCATGCGCTCGGTGCCGAACAGCTTTCCACTGTGCAGAACGTAAATCAGAGGATGGCGGCGAACTGGACTCATGCGGGAGGCAAGAAAAGGGCCCGATACCGGGCCAGCGACGCGGTCGCGGAGAATCGCGTACTCAGGGCCTGGGCCGCATTGGCAACCACCTGATTGAGCAACCGAGGATCAGCAGTTCGCAACTCGCTCAGTTTCGCCGCCAGGTCATTGGGATCATTGGCGCGGAATTTAAACCCCGTCTTGCCATCCTCGATAATCGAGCCCGCTCCCCCTTCATCCGGCACCAGCACCGGAATGTGCGCGGCCATCGCCTCCAGGATCACCAATCCAAACGGCTCGGTCGGACATGTATGGACGAGCAGGTCGGACTGGGCATATCGACCGGCGATGTCCCGCTGAAACCCCTCAAATGAAACATTGGGATGCCTCGCCCCGGCCCGCGAGCGAAGGCTCTCCAAATCCTGCCCATCGCCCAACACGTCAATGGGAAAATCGGCCAAGGCCGACTCTTGATCCATCGCGTCCAGGAGCAGATCGAGCCGCTTGAGCGGCACCGCTCGCGAGACAGCCAGGGCCCGGCGCACGCCGCCGGTGAACGGTGGACGCTTCGGTGCATCCGCGACCTGCTGCGGCGGGAGAAAATTCGGAACGACCTCGATCGGCCGGCGAACGCCATATTCAATCAGCTTATCGCGCACGTAATCCGATACGCCGATGAAGGTGATGTCGAAGGGGTTCAGGACTTTTTTGCGCGCGTAATCCTTCAATTCGCCCGCTCCCCCGTGGACCATTTGAATCTGCCGAATGCGACGGCGATACCACAGATTCGCCGCGATGCAGACCAGGTTGTACCGCGGCCCCGTGGCAACAAAAGTCAGCGAGTGGTTCTTCCGCAAAATCGGCCGAATCGCCTTGGCAAGATCGCTCGACGTCCGGTACGGGGCTGCGCCGAATCCGAGTTTTTCCGCCTCTATCAACACCGGCCCAGGCGGCGCGATAAAAATCGAATGGAACTCCTCCACAAGTCCCTGCGCGGTGGCCAGGGACATGCGCTCGGTGCCATAGAGATTACTGCTGTGCAAAACGTAAACGAGGGTATGCCGGCCGCTTTTTTCCACGCGGATGGAAGTCTGACATGCGGGGAACAACCGATCAAGGCGGCTTGCAACTCCGCTCGTCAATCAATCCTCCGGAAAGAGGGTCGGGGTGAGCGGACATCGTCGCAATCGCCCTCTCAAACACCCAACGGCCAAATCGACATGTCATTGCTTCCGCGTTAACATTCCCCCCCAATCACTCCAACACCAACCAAGGCTGATTGATGAAATATGTAGCTGCTCTGCTCCTTCTCTTAACACCATTGCCTCTCCTGGCCGACACCATCCGTCTTGGCCAACTTCGGCTCAACCTAATTCAACAACAATACGGCCGCCCTCGCGTCGACCACAGCGTCGATGGCAACCCCATTGCGATCGGCAAGCGCCATTTCGACCATGGCATCGGTAGTCACGCCGAATCCGTCTGGTGGATCGACCTCGGCGGCCGCGCCACCCAATTCAATGCCTTCGTCGGCATCGACGATGAGGTCGCCTCCAACCCCGGCTCCTCCGGCGTCGCCGTCGAGTTCAAAGTCCTTGGCGACCGCAAGACCCTCTTCCGTTCCGGTCCCATGAAAGCCGGCCAGGACGCCAAGCAAATCTCCGTCGATCTCACCGGCGTTCACATTCTCGCCCTGATGATCGTCCCCGTCAGTGACACCGTCGATTTTGCCCATTCCGACTGGGCCGACGCCGAGATCACGTATGCGGGCGACCGCCCCATTTCGAGCGAGCCTCCGCAAGAGCCGGCTGAAATCCTCACACCTAAATCTCCCGATACCCCGCGCATCAATGGCGCCCGCATCGTCGGCGTCCGTCCCGGCCACCCCCTCCTCTACACGATCGCCGCCACCGGCGCTCGCCCCATGACCTTCGCCGCGGCCGGCCTCCCCGACGGCCTCTCCCTCGATTCTTCCACCGGCCAAATCACGGGCTCCGCCGCCACTCCCGGCAGCCATACCGTCAAGCTCACCGCCACCAATTCCCTGGGCAGCACATCAGCCGATCTCCGCATTATCGTCGGCGACACCATCGCTCTCACGCCTCCCATGGGCTGGAACAGTTGGAACTGCTTCGCGCAATCCGTCAGCGACCAGAAAGTCCGCGCCGCCGCGGATGCCATGGTCAACTCCACCCTCATCCAGCACGGCTGGACCTACATCAACATCGACGACTGCTGGGAAGTCCGCGCCACACGCCCCGCCGCCGAGCGACGCGACGCCGA
>CAZCKE010000470.1:0-3274 GCA_964499005.1 uncultured Tepidisphaeraceae bacterium | reverse complement strand
CATGCTGGTGTTCTTGCCGCCCATCGCGGCGGCCAGGGCCAGCGCGGTCTTGCTGTCGCCGGCGGGCGTGGTCATCGCAACCGCCATCACGTGGCCCGGCTGAATGCCGGGCATCTGCTCGATCTGACTTTCATCCTTCCATGTGATCGGATCGGGGCTCCAGATGAAAATATCGGGGAATTTGTCCGGCAGCCGCCACCCGCTGATCAATGTGTGCCCCTGCACCTGCATGGCGATCAGCGTCGCAAGTCCGACCATCAAAGCCGCCGCCGTCCCCGCCGCGCGCCACAACCCCGTGCTCAATTGCTGGCGAAGCAGCGTTTGCGGAATCGCAAACAGGGCCGAAGCCAGCGGGGTAACGGTGTACTCAACCACCCAAACCAGCAGTGGGGCGAGAAAGAAAAATCCAAGCACGACGCCCGGCAAGCCCGCGGCAAAATGCCCGCCGAACTGCACCGTGCGGGCGGCTTGCTGCGGATTGTCAATTCCGATGGCCGCCAATACGCGCTCCAGCGGCCCGTAAAAAAGTAGCGGATCGATCGAGATCAGCGCCATTCCCAGTAACGCCCATCCCCATGGCGGCCGCCGCGAAGGAGGCGTCACGAGCGGATTCATTGCCTCCAGCGGGCTTAGCCGTGAAGCCGACCATGCCGGCATCAGGCTGGCCGCCAATGCGGTTAGCAGCGAACCGGCCGCGCCAAAGACGATGCCTCCATCGCTGAGCACCGCGCCCGCCGGAAAGAAATCGGGGTATTTCCAATAGAGCAGATGGAGCCAGAGCATGCCTGCCGCCGTTCCCAGGATAATTCCGACAACGGAATACAGAACGCCCTCCAGAACAACCAGCCGGAATACTTGTCCGCGCGTTGTCCCAATCGCGCGAAGCAGCGCCAGGGAACGCTGGCGCTCGGTAACGCCCATCGTCAGCGCGGTGAAGATGATGAACATCGCGGTCAGCATCGAGACGGTTCCGCCGAAATAGCTGAGGACTTGAATGGTCCGCAGGTTTTTTTCCGTTTCACCGGCGCTATCGCGCCGCATCAGCAGCTTTAAATTGCGATCGACGTCGCTCAGCCGCGTATCCCAGCGCTGCTGAAACGCGACGACGTCGGCGTTATCGCGGAGATTGATCAGAATCCGCGAAAGCTGCCCTTGCTGGCTGGTGAACCGCTGAAGCGTCGGCAGCGGCAAATACATCCCCGCCTGCCGCTCGGCAAAAAATGCGGGTTTGTGGACCAACCCCACGACCTTGACCTTCATGGCTTGAATGCCGGGCAGATCGATGAAATCGCCGATATTGACCCCCAGCCTCTGCTGCGCCACCTGATCCAGCACCGCGACATCGTCGGCAGAGGAATCGAACCAATGACCCGCGGTCAACTCCATCGCGGAGATCGTCAAGTCCTCGGGCAACCGCACCCCCATGAGCGTGATATTCGTCTCCTCCGGCGAAAGCCCTCCGATGGCGGTCTTATCCGATCCCTCGTCCGGGCGCGTGGAATTCGCCGCACGAGGTAGCCGCCGTTCCGATTGCAGCCGGCCAATCGCCAGGCGCACCGCCGGATCGGCCCGAAGCTCCGCGACGAGGTTCTCAGGCACGGAGCCTTGAATCCAATTGCTTGGCTCGACCAACGCATCGGCGGACCCCATATACCGATCCATGAAGCGCATCGCCGCCGCCTCCATCGACTTGTAGCCGCTGGTGACCGCCACGACGAGGCTGACCGAGAGTGCAATCGCTCCGATGGTCAGCGCAGCGCGAATTTTACGCACGCGAAAATTGGAGAATGCCAGGCGGGAGAGAACCATCGTGAAATTTTCGATTTTCGAATCCGTCGATTCGCTTTACGTCAATCAAAAATCGAAATTCAAAAATTACCTTAAAACTTCCTGATATCGCGCGGCCAGCTCATGCCCTCCAGCCCCCTCGGTGGCAAACCGTTCCACGAGTTCGCCGTCCCGGAGAATCGCAACTTCCTGGGCATACGCCGCTACCGACGGTTCATGCGTGACCATCACGATCGTTCGCCCATGAATGACCGAGAGATCGCGCAACAGCTCGCAAACCGACCGGCTATTGGCACTGTCGAGGCTGCCGGTCGGCTCATCGGCCAGGATGACCGCCGGATCGGTCGCCAGCGCCCGGCCAATCGCCCCCCGTTGCTACTCCCCTCCCGTGAACGAAGCCGTCCCATGCCCGCCACGCTGCGCCAGACCCAGGCTGTCCATTAGTTTGATCAGCTTGTCGGAAATCTCGGGAGTGACTCCTCCATCAAGCATGAGCGGCAACTCGACGTTTTCCATCGCCGAGAGCGTCGGAATCAGGTTGAACGATTGAAAAACCAGTCCAATATGCCGGCGGCGAAACACCGTCAACTGTTTATCCGACATCCGCCCCAGATCGCTCCCATTGACCCGGACTTCCCCCGAGTCCGGCAGTGTCAACCCTGCCATCAGGTGCAATAACGTGCTCTTCCCCGACCCGCTGGCCCCCATGATCGCCAAAAACACCCCCTGTTGAACCTCCAGACTGATCGAGGTCAGCGCGGTGACGAACCGCTCGCCTAGGCCAAAGCGTTTGGTCACATTGTCAACGACCAGCGGGGACATTCATCTCCTTTAGGCATCACTCTAAAGATATTCCGGACGACTATAGCCCCGCGAAAAAAGGGTCACAAGGCGATCCGTATAAAGCATTTTTGCAATCAGCGCCATCCCATGAATTGTGCGAATTTTGCGTTTAATCATTGATTCGGCCTCAGAATACGGCCGCGCAAATTATATTTTTTCAAATTTCTCTTGACAATCAATCAAAGTACTCTATTATTTAGAGAACTCTAACAAGGAGCGTTTATGCGGTCATTAGTCATTGGTATTGTCGGAATCGTGGTGATGGTGGTGATTGGCGTTGCCAATGCCGATACGAATAGCCCCGAAACTAAGCCCTCGGGATATTCCCTCTCGGAAATTCGCTTCACCCAGCTCAAACCTTGCTCGTTTTTGTATATGTCGTCCAAGACGACCTACGCCGACGCTGGCAAGGTCATCACGACCCTGCTCGCCAGTGAAACGGCGATATTGAAAAGCGTCGGCATTATGCCGAACAATGGGCCGGTTTTCGTATATGTCGATCCGACGTCCGATCCCTCCCGGCCGGTGACGCTGGAGGTGGGCTACCCCGTCCCGGATGATACCCAGCCAATTGATGGCTTGTCCCTCCGCAAGCTCGGCAATTCGATGAGCGCGGCGGTCCTCTTCACCGGCCCCTTTAACC
>CAZCKE010000469.1:0-3378 GCA_964499005.1 uncultured Tepidisphaeraceae bacterium | reverse complement strand
CGCTCTTGACAACCACGCTGCTGGTCCCGCCGCCGCCGACGAGGATCACGCCCGCCGCTTCATCGTAGGAGGCCGAAACGCCGCCGAATCCCCAGGGCGTGAGCTGCCAGCTAAATCCCGAATTTCCCGGCACCAGCGTCAGGGGCAGGCCGACGATTTCCGACAGCGTGTAATTCACCGCCCCACCGACGGTCGTGTACTGAAGCGACGTGCCAGCCGCCAGACCGATCGGGTCAAAGAGTTGAATCTGGCTGAGCAAATTGACGTCGACATAGTTTCCATCCAGCATTCCCGCCCGGCTGACTCCGCCCTGGCCGCTGAGTTTGAATTCGCTGCCGCTGCCCGGAGTCGTGACGGCCGCATCAAACCCAAAATCGTTAAATGCGTCCCTGGCAATGACCGCATTGGACGAGAGCGGATTACCGTCCACCGGCGCGTTGGGTGATAGTTGGTCCATGGCGCCGATGAAATTTCCATACGCTCTGGATACGTTGCTCTTGAGGAAATCCTTCACCTGCTGCTGCAAATCGGCGGCGCTGGTTCCGTTGAATACCTTGGTGAAGCCGGTCGAGGGGAAGCTGAGGGAGGCTTGAGTCTGGGCCGCGTTTTCCGTGAAGAGGATCGCGTTGGGGACCCCGCCGTAACTCATCGATGCCGCGACGTTGTTGCCCACGAGGCCGGCAAACTGGTTCTGCTGATTGATCAGTTCATCCGAGAGATCGAGGATGCGGGACCCGGTGACGCTAATCGTCGTGCCGCCCCCGCTGGCAGTCAGACTGAAGTAGTCTCCCGCAAACGCCATGGTCGGAAGCAGTGCCGCCGCCGCGAATGCGAGCAGGCCATGTTTGACGCGGGTCATAAAAAGTCTCCGGTGTATAAAACGATCCTTCGCCGAAACGGCGATTGTAACGGCCCGGGCCGCACCGTGAATAGACGCGAGCAGGCGGGAAACTTGAGAAGAAGGAAATGAGCAAAAAGGGAAAGGGCCCCGGCCTCACCCACGATCGAAACCGGGACCCTTGTAATCTCGCGCCGACCCTTCGAGGAGTCCACGCACGTTTAGCGATTGCGGTCATCCTTGGCCGCACATCGGACGTGTCGGACGCGCTTGATGCTTCCCATCCTTACCCCTACAGCAACCACTGATGCATCCTGCGCGTGGCGGAATATTTTGTTTTGCTATCTCAAACCGGACGGGGGTGGCCGAAGCGATTTTGGATCAGATGTGGTTCGCGGCCAACCCAAATCAGAACTTCTTGTGCCCGGGAGTATCCTCGACAACCTACCCTGGACACAACAGGAAAATGGATAGTTTATTGGGCTAAACCCGCGTTATCTGTAATCCAGTCCTACTTTTGCCGATGGTCCGCAGTAAAACTGGTAAGCTGGGGAAATATTGCGCGTCTTTTGATATACCCGCAACCACTGTTAATTCTTACCTATCTTGACACTGCGCGACATCCACTCACTTCGATTCGATTTCTCCAGAGGTCAATAAACGAATCGTGGCTCCAGGCAGAATGACCGCGTTGACCAGCGAGCCGACCGCTATCGGACCCTCAGACAAATCCACCGCATCATCCTCGGCAGGCAATTGCACCGTGATGGGGACCCCCGCTCGAATTACCACCGCGTTCTCCCGAACATCCAGTGCGCGCCCCTGAATAATTTTCGGCGGCCCGAACAGTGGCGTGATGAATCCCCCGCCGCTGGGCACCGTGTAGACCTTTCTCGCCTGGGCGCGGATCGCGACTGAAACGACCTCCCCGATCGGCCCCCGATATGGCTGCAAGGATTCCAGATGCAGCTCGTAATTCGTGTTGGTCGGCGCGAAGACGGTTGTTCGGTCGGAGGTCCGAATCACCTTTCCGCGAGCGGGGTACTCGACGCTTTTGAGTGTGTTGGTCCCTCGGCCCGAAATAAGCTCGCTTGACGAGTTGCCGTATGTCATTTTTCTCAACCTTGTTAGCCGGACATCTCAATCTGTCGCGGTCGCAAGTGTAATGAACGCCGGAGGATTTGTCATTGGAATGTCATCGAACGCCACATCCTCTTGCCTTGCGGGGTCCATGTGCCACGGCTACACTTTTGCCCATCCTCGCCCGGCGAGATTTCAAGGCGTTTTATGCATCGCATCGGCCTCATTTTCTTTTTTCTTGCCCTCATAAGCCTCGCGCCGGCGCCGGCCCGGGCGGAGGATATCGTCGTTGGGGAATTCGGCTCCATGACCGGCGGCACCGCGACGTTCGGCACGTCCACCGACGAGGGAATTCGCCTGGCTCTGGACGAAATTTCCGCCAGCGGCGGTGTCCTCGGCCGGCAAATTCACATCATCGTCGAGGACGATCAATCCAAGCCCGAAGAAGCTGTGACCGCCGTTCAAAAGCTTGTAAACGAAGACCACGCCGTCGCGATCCTCGGCGAAGTCGCATCCAGTCGTTCCCTTGCCGCCGCCCCCATCTGCCAGCGCGCTCATATCCCCATGCTCTCGCCGGCCAGCACCAATCCCAAGGTGACGCAAGTCGGCAATTTCATCTTCCGCGCCTGCTTTATCGATCCATTTCAAGGCGGCGCGATGGCCAACTTCGCCATGAAAGCCCCGCAGGGCCCGCAGGCCAAACGATTTGCCATCCTCTACGACGTCAAAAATGATTACAGCGTCGGATTGCGAAAATTCTTCACCGACACCGTTACCGCTAATGGCGGGCAAATTATCGAAGAAGAAAGTTACGGTGAGGGGGACATCGACTTCCGCGCCCAGCTCACCAAAATCAAAGCCGCCAACCCCGAAGCGATCTACGTCCCCGGCTATTACACCGAGGTCGGCCTGATCTGCCGACAGGCGCGCGACCTGGGGATCAGCGTCCCGCTCATGGGCGGCGACGGCTGGGACAGCGACAAAACCTTTGAAATCGGGCGCGATGCCGTCAATGGCTGCTACTTCACCAATCACTATTCGCCCGACGAAAACCGCCCCAAGGTAAAGCAGTTCGTGGCGGCCTACCGAGCTAAATACAATGGCAAGACGCCCGATGCGATGGCAATCCTGGGCTACGACGCCATGGGAATTCTCGCCGATGCCATCAAACGCGCCGGCAGCACCGAAGGCCGCAAAATTCGCGATGCTCTGGCCGCCACCAAGAATTATCCCGGCGCCAGCGGCACGATCACCATCGACGCCAGCCGCAATGCCCAGAAGCCGATCGTCGTTTTGAAAATCGACGGCGGAAAGACGCACTTTATCGCTTCGGTCGATCCCAGCGGCGCGACGAGCCAGCCCCCGGGGCAATAGCCGGTTGTCAACCAACGCCGCGCCGACGGGCATCTCCTGATCCATGCAGCAGTTTCTCCAGCAGCTCATCAACGGCCTCTCCAATG
>CAZCKE010000468.1:0-3379 GCA_964499005.1 uncultured Tepidisphaeraceae bacterium | reverse complement strand
ATCGCGCGACACAGGCCCGGAGGCAGCCAGGGTCGACCTTCAAGCCGATCGTGTACTCGTACGCGATTCACTCACGGCAGTTCACCCCGGCAACGCTCGTCGACCCCAACCCGGATGTCTTCGAGGGCGGGTACCGGCCGAACAACTTCGAGGGGTGGCGCGGCCACGATTTGCTCCGTTTGCGCGAGGCCCTCGCCAACAGCGTGAACGTCGTTGCGGTCCGCGTTCTCCACGAGGTCGGACCGCCCAACGTGGTCGCGTGGGCGCAAGCGCTCGGCATCGAGTCGGTGACGAAGCCGGACCTCTCGCTGGCCCTCGGGAGCTACGAGGTTCGGCCCGTCGAGCTGGCGGGGGCCTACGCGACCTTCGCTGCAGGCGGCTTGTACGAGCAGCCTCACCTCGTGATCCGGATCGTCGGGCCCGACGGGAAGGACGTGCCCCTGCCGCCGCGCCCTCCCTCGCGACGCGTGCTCGACGAGGCCGAGGCGTACGTGACGACGAGCATGCTCGAGAGCGTCGTCGACCACGGCACGGCCGCCAAGGCGAAGTCGCTCGGACGGCCGCTCGCCGGGAAGACCGGGACTTCGAACGGACCGAAGGACACATGGTTCGCGGGATACTCCACGGAAATCGCCGCGGTCACATGGTTGGGGTACGACGACGGACACCCCCTCGGGGCGGCCGAGCAAGGCGGCCTGACGGCTCTCCCGGCGTGGATTTCGTTCATGAAGGTGGCGACCGAAGGCATGCCCCGAGTCGACTTTCCCCGCCCCCCCGGCACCGTCACGGTCACGATCGATCAGCGCACCGGCGAGCTGCCCTACCCGGACGACCCGGACGTGATGGACGAGGTCTTTCTCGCCGGCACCGAGCCCACCGCGATCGCACAGCCGCCGCCTCCGCCGTCCGACGACGGCGGCGCACCCTCGACGGCGGCGCCATGACGCTCAGGATTGGCGCGCGGATCGGCCTCGCGCTCGCGTTCGTGCCCTGTCTGCTCGCTCCCCGGCGAGCGTGCGCCGCAGGAGCGATCGATGTCTCGGCGCAGGAGACGACCCAATCCCTGGGGGTCGCCCCGACGTCGAGCGTCGTCGTCGCGGCACCGCTCGTGAGCGACGATCCAGCCCCCATGGCCGACGAGCTGGCGCTCCGCATGGCCGCCCTGGTGGCGGGCAGAATGGGCGCGAGCGCGCGCGCCCATGCGCAGACGGCTCAGCTCGGTCCGGCCCGCGTCATCGCGGGGCGTGCGGGCGCCCTCGTCTACGTGCAGGTGGTCATCGCCAAAGGCGACTTGAGGACGACGATCGACGTCTATCCCTCCATGGGGAACGCCTGGGATCGCATCCGCAACCCTTTGCCGTCGCCGACCGGGCACGCCTTCTCCAGCGTGAAGATCGACGCCGAGGTCCGTTCGTTTCTGACCCCGCTCCTCCTCGAGGATGCCAGCGTGCACCGGGCAAGGCTCGACGAGCCGGACGTGCTCGCCGCCGCTTGCGGCGACGTGGACGGAGACGGCGGCGACGAGATCGTGCTCGTCTCCCGCGAGCGGGTGGCGATGGGGAGGGTCCGGGACAGCAAGTTCTCGGTGGAGCGAACCGCCGCCTGGAGCGAGCTCGCGCCTCGGGCTGCGGTCCCGATGCGGGAGCCACTTGCGGGCGCGGCCGCGCTCGCGGGGTCGATCGCCGTCGGATCGACCGAACGTGGAGCGGTGTCGCTCACCGCCGACTTTGCCGCTCACGCGCCCCTCGCGGGGATGCCGGCGGCGGGGCTCGACGGCGTGGTGTGTCTCGTGGCCGAGCCCTCGGCCGGTGCCTTCGACGGCGCCGCGATCGATTGCGCATCCGCCCGTGACGCCAAGCCCAAGCTGGCCGTGCCAGCGCCGCGCTTCGACGCCTTCGCGGCGGCGAACGTCGTCGACGCGCAGGGCGCAGCCCGCGCGGTGGTCGCCGTGAGAGAACCGAGCGGAAAGCTCCGGCTGAAGGCGGGAGATGCACCTGCGTTCTCGCCCGAGGGCGCATTTGGCGCACAGCTCGCTGCGTGCGACCTCGACCAGGACGGCACTCCGGAGATTGCCGCCGGCGGCGAAGGCCCGGACGACGCCCTGGACATCTGGACGGTCTCTCCCGACGGAACGAGCACGCGTCCTCGGGTGCACCTCGCGGCGCCCGGTGGCGTCCGAGCCCTCGCCGTATGCCCGCCGGAAGACCATGGCGAGCCGACCCTCGTCGCCGTGGTAGGAAATGAAGTTTGGCTGGTGCGCGCCACGCCGCGGAAGGCGCCGTGATTCGCCGGCGCTCCCTGCTCGAGGGCTGTCTGGCGGGCGCCGCGCTCGCTGCCCTGAGGCCCGTGACGGCGCTGGCCCATGGACGCACCCCGTACGGTGGGCGCATTGCGTTCCATGTTCCGTGGCCCGTGACGTCGCTCGACCCGCACCGGCTCGACGACACCGCGGTCGCCCTCTTCGGGGAGGCCCTGTTCGACACACTGTACGCGCGCGGCGAGGCCGGCGAGATCATTCCCGCGCTCGCCGAGGCGGACCCCGAGCCCGATGGTACGAGCCTGCGCGTCGCCGTGCGCCACGGCGTGCGATTCGCATCCAGCGCGATCGTCGACGCGCGCGTCGTGGCTCAGTCGATCGCGCGGGCCCGATCGCACGACGCGGCCGCGTGGCTCACCGAGATCCCGGCCCCTCGCGTCGATGGAAGTACGCTCGTCTTCGGCATGCGCGACGCCCGAAAGCTCGTCCGCGCCCTCGCCTCGCCGCTCGTCGCCGTCGTTCCCGCGCGTTTCAATCCCGAGCGCCCCGACGGAACGGGCCCGCTTCGGGCGGACATGCAAGCGGGTGCGCTCGTTTTGACGCGCAATACGCTGGCCGCGACGGGTCCTGCGTTTCTCGACGCCATCGAGGCCCGGCGCGCCCCGGATCTCGTCACATCCCTGCGAGCCTTCGAGAGCAGCGCGGACGACGTCGGCTGGCTAGGCGCATTCCTGCACGAGCCACGACAAGGGGCGCGGAGCTTCGACGCGGGCGCGGTCGCATGGGCGATCCTACGCACGGGAAAGGACGCGGGTGCCCTCGACGCACGCGGCACGGCGCAGGCGCTCGCGGACGGCGTTCCTCATTCGGCCCTGGCGTCCCTCGTGGTCGGCCCGTCGTGGGAACAAGGGCCGGGCCAGTGGAGCGGGCCTCCGTGCGAGCTCCTGGTCCGGGACGACTCTCCGTGGGTCGTGGAGGTCGCGCGCGCCCTCTCCTCCGCGCTCTCCACGCCGTCGCACGAAGTCAGCATGCGACCCCTTCCCTCGGCCGAGATGGCCCAGCGCAAGGTCACGCGGACCTACACCCTCATGCTGGACATCGCGCGCCCGGCCGGTCCGGGCG
>CAZCKE010000467.1:0-3389 GCA_964499005.1 uncultured Tepidisphaeraceae bacterium | reverse complement strand
CGGTCGCTTCCACGGCCACGGACCCGTTGCGGCGCGGGACGGGAACGGAGAAGCACCGGCGCAATCGGAGCGGTGCATCGCGGTCATCGACGGGCATCTTCGGCGGCTCGAGGAAATGGTGGGGGAGTTGCTGGACCTTTCCCGCGTCGAAAGCCCCGACCTCAAGCCGCACGTCGCTTCGGTGAAGACGGCCGATCTTCTCTCGGCGGTGCGCTCGGCGCTGGGAACCGCCGCGCGGGCGAAAAACGTCGAGTTGAATCTAGGCGAGACGCCGGGACCGGACGAGATCCGCACCGACAGCCGGCTGTTCAATCTGATCCTGAAAAATCTGGTCGAGAACAGCATCAAGTTCACGCCTAGCGGCGGCAAGGTGACCGTGACGGTGGGGCAAAATCCGCCGGGGGACGATCCGCCGCGCAGCGTGAACGTTATGGTCTCGGATACCGGGATCGGCATCGCCCCGGAGCATATCGACCGGGTGTTCGAGCGGTTTTACCAGGTGGATACGGCCCGCAGCGGCAGCGCGGGCCGAGGCACCGGTCTGGGGCTTGCCATCGTCAAGCACGCGGTCAACGCGCTGGGAGGAGCCGTGAAGATCGAATCGACCGTCGGAGCGGGGACGAGGGTGAGCTGCGAGTTTCCGCAAACAGAAGAAGGCGAGCAGGATGCTGAATGATGAAAGTCGGATTTTGGTGGTTATTTCACCCTATAGGTGATAGGGTGTAACGGTGGAAGTAAAATTCGCCGATGGTGATCTGAGGCGGCTGGAAATCGACGCTGAATATACGGCCGGTTTTGGCCGCCCGGTGATTCGGGGATTTCGGAAAGTAATGGCGGTCATCCGCGCAGCGATCGACGAAAGAGCTTTTTATAAGATGACATCGCTGCATTACGAGAAGTTGAAAGGCAATCGCCAGCACGAGCGTTCAATGCGGATCAATCGGCAGTTCCGGCTGATTTTGCAGATAGATAAAGGCGACCCCGTGACCGCCGTAATCATCCAGATTGAAGACTATCATTGAGCGAGAGACAATATGCATAAACCCTTCAAGCCCGCCGAAGTATTTCATCCTGGAGAATATCTTCGCGATGAACTGGAAGCTCGCGGCATTACCCAGGGTAATTTTGCCAGGATCATCGGCAGGCCTTTGCAAGTGGTCAACGAGATCGTCAACGGCAAGAAGCGAATCACGGTCGAGACGGCAAAGGCCATTGGGGCCGCTTTTGGAACCGGTCCAGAGCTTTGGATCAACCTTCAGACTAATTACGATCTTCACACGACGCCGGAGCCCGACAAGCGCATCGCCAAGCGGATGGCGCAATACGCCTGAGGTCTATGGGATAGGCTTGAAGAAAGGCCGAACGTCACTTGAATGCTTTGGCGCACAGCACAATGAACAGAGCCGGAAGGATGCAGATCATCTGATGCTCGATGAAGCCCATCCAAAGTAGCGGGAAGGCGATCAGGACTGTCGTGGCGACGCGGAGAGGGGAGCGGTGGGGGGGAATGACGCGAAGCCAGACATACGCGGGGAATACCAACGCGTAAAAACCCAGAAAACAAAGATAAACGATTTCTCCCATGGAGCGGCCCCGATAGGAAAAACGCTCACGGGCGAAAACACCGAGAAGTACGACTGCGGCAAGGCTGATGGCAAAGGAGATAAATCGACGGACTCGAATTTGCCGGGCGTGCCGCGCGATTTGCTGGGAGTGAATCGCGACGGTGAAGCAGCTATGGGCAATCATGTAAGTCGCCAAAACCTGACCGAGAAGAGGATAGCGAGTGCGATCAAAGGCGGTGACGAGCCAATTGCTATAGCCGACGGTGAAGACGATCATTGCGAGGAAGAAGACTCCAAACCCGATTGAGAATGCGGCGCGGGCTTGGGGAGCGGTGAGGGAATCGCGAGCGTCGTGGAACGTCAGATCAAGGTAGGGACACAGCAGCAACCCAAAGCCGCAGGCAACGGACCAGCCCAGCAGGTCCATCGAGGCGGGCTTGGTCGCGGCAAACGATGGACTGAGGCTGATTTGGTTGTTGGCAAGGCCCCAAACGATGACGGCGATGGAGATGAGAAGGGTGAGGCAAGCCGCCAAGATTTTTCCGCCGGACTTCCACTGGAGAATGACCCAATAGACCCAAAATGCGGCGGCGACAGCGACTCCGGCGTTGGGGCCAATCAGCCGGCGGATAATCCATGCGGCGAAAAACGCATGAAAAGCGATGGTCACCAGGGAGAAGGAAATACAGGCAGTTTCATGACGCTCGACCATGCGGCGATTAGCCTGCTGATTGCGGAAGACCCAGCCGAGCGAGGCAGCGCCTATCACGTTGGGCACGGCAAAGATCACGAATCCCCAAAATCCCAGCTCGCGCAGAAGCAGTACCGGCAGGTACATGCCGATGCACCAGGTCCACGACGTGGCCAGGAAGATGGCCCAGGCGATGATGCGTAGGGATTGAGGATTTGTGGCCGGGGATTGATCGATGAGAGGAACAGGTTGGTCACTCATAAATCACCGGGAGGATCATCGCTGTCTGCGGTCGTCGAGGGTTTTTCTCATGCCGAAACCGAAAGTCAGTACTGAGCTGAGGAAAACGAGGAAGCCGGAGATAAGCAGAGTGATCAGGATCGCCGGGTTACTGCGATTCAGAATAGTAAGAGCGGCGGTAGTGAGAAAGGTGATGGTGCCGAGGAGCCAGAGCACTTTCATGGGAGTGGAACGTTTCATCGGGGCGCCCTGGAGGCGAAAAAGCTGGGACGTCGGCGTTGGAGTTGCGATCGTTTATTTACGCGATTGCGCGGTGGCGGCAAGTTTTTTCCGCGCGGTTTTGGCTTTGACGAGGCTCTTGGGAGTGACGTGGAAAGTCGCCTGGGAGCGCCCGACGCGTTTGTCGCGCTCGCCTGGGGTGTAGACCTGCTGGGAAATTTCCATGTCGAGGGTGAGATTGAATTCGGCACCTGTTGCGAGGAGCTGACGGAGGCTTTCGCGCGGGGTGATTCGAAAAACAGCGGGGCCGAAGCAGGGGCGGAGGAAGGTGTATTCCAGATGTTTACAGACGACGGTGTAGTCTCCGCCGCAGATGCCAAAGAGGTACATGCCCCCGGCGATCTCACTGTTGGCCAGCAGAGCTCCGCCCGCCATCGCGCGATACCAGTTGCGGTTGAATCGCCGGAACGGCAGAACCGCCAGGAAAGTGTCGGCGGTCATCGCCTTCATGCGGATGCCGCTGAAGAAAGCCAGAGGGAGCCAGATCAAAGCACAAATGCTTTGCCAAAAGCTGTCGCGAGTGGAAAGCCGGCTGACGAAGGCTTCAATCTTGTCATACCAGTGGGATAATCGGCCCTGGGGAATTTGAGGAGTCGCCAAGGCGGGATCCGGCG
>CAZCKE010000466.1:0-3398 GCA_964499005.1 uncultured Tepidisphaeraceae bacterium | reverse complement strand
CGCCGATTGGCAAAAAATTCCAAAACCCCGTTTATCTCATCCCCAAACCGGATCGGAAACGCAAACGCCGATACCAATCCCGCTGTCAGCGCCGCGATCTTTCGCGGATGGCCCGCGTCCTCTGAAATCGCCTCGATCCATCCCCCGCTCCTCCGGGCCCACACGCGACCGGGCAATCCTTCTTCCCGCTTGAGGCTGATATGCCGTGAAATCTCGATCAAGTTCTCGGCATCAACGTCCGCCTGATGCCACTCCTGCCCAAAGCGCAACCCGGCCGATGGCGCATCAATGAGCCAGGCCACCCCCACGCTCCAGTTCAAATGCCGGCAAATGCATCGTAGCGTTTCGTTCAGCGCCCGCTCCGGCGTCTGGGCATCCGCCAGAATCCGCGTCATCACATATTGCAGCTCTCGCCGCTCTTGCGCTCGCCGCCTTTCGCGCTGGCGCTTGCCAAGGAGCACAACCGCAATGATCGCCGCCCCCAGGCTCGACCCATACCCGAGGAGGCGCCCCCGCGATGCCTCTTCCAGAATCTCCTGAGGAAATTGCCACCCCGACCCCGTCAGCAGAACCACCGCCACCGGGATCAACACGAGAACCCATCGCCACCGGCGATCGCCCGGTTTCGCATTCGATCCCATGCCTTTCAAAGACGTCGAATAGACCATCCGGTTCCCCTGCATGGTGCGCGAAACTCCCAAGACCCCCATTCTAAAAATCAGCCCGTTCCGATGGCGCAATCGGCTTTACCGACCCACATTCACTACTATTGTGTCGGTTCGCGGGGTTGCGGCCTTAAAGCCTTTGCGAAATGAATCGTTTCTTTCGACAGACCCGTCACGGATGGCCTGAGACGAGCCTTTCGCCGCTGATCAGCCCGATACCCGCCGACCAAACAATTCATTTGTGATTCTCATCACAACCCCACCGCGTTCCATCATCGCAACTCCCTAAACCGGCGCACGTCGCCTTTATGCCGATGGTTTATTGGACTTCAATCCCCCACATTTTGGCCCCCATCCCCGCGCGGGTATATTTTGCCCCGGTGCGCCGGACTCATTTGTCATTCGGATTTCGTCATTGATTCGAATTTCAAGCTTCGGATTTCATCTTTCGGCTTTCCATGAAAATCGTCCATATCATCACGCGCCTCATCATCGGCGGCGCCCAGGAAAACACCCTCCTCTCCTGTGAAGGCCAGCACGCCCTCGGCCACGATGTCACCCTCATCACCGGCCCCGCCCTGGGCCCCGAAGGCTCGCTCATGCCTCGCGCCTCCGCCGCGGGTTATCGCGTCATCAACCTCGACATCATGCGGCGTGCCATCCACCCTGCTCGAGATCTCCGCGTCTACCGCCAGCTCATCTCCCCCCTTCGCGACCTCCAGCCTGACATCGTCCACACCCATTCCAGCAAAGCGGGAATCCTCGGCCGATGGGCCGCACGCCGCGCCCGCTGTCCCGTTGTCATCCATACCATTCACGGCCTGGCCTTCACCGCCTCGACCAACCCCTGGATCAACTGGGCCTACAAAGTCCTCGAGCGCCGCGCTGCGCCCCTGACCACCCGCATCGTCTGCGTCGCCGACGCCATGCGCGATCAATCCCTCGCCGCCCGCATCGGAAAACCCGATCAATACGTGACGATCTACAGCGGCATGGACACCGCCCCGTTTCTCAATCCCCCCGTCCCGCGCGAACAGGTGCGTCGGGCTCTGGGCCTCAACCCCGATCACGTCGTCATCGGCACCATCGCCCGCCTCTTCGACCTTAAAGGCCATGACGATCTTCTGGCCATCGCCCCGCGCCTCTGCTCTCAAAATCCCGCCGTCCGCTTCCTCTGGATCGGTGACGGCACCCTTCGTTCCCGCTTCGAAAAGCAAATGGTCGACATGAACCTCCGCGACCGCTTTAGCCTCACCGGGATGGTTCCCCCCACCCGCGTTCCTGAATTGACCAACGCCATGGACATCCTCGTCCACCCCTCCCGCCGCGAAGGGCTTGCCCGCGCTCTCCCCCAGGGGGCCCTCGCCGGCCTTCCCGTCGTCACTTACGACATCGACGGCAACAAGGAAGGCCTGCTGGACAACATCAGCGGCCACGTCATTCCCCCCTTCGACGTCGAAAAATTATTCGCCGCTCTCTCTATTCTGTGCCAAAACCCCAACAAGCGAAAAGAGATGGGCCAGGCCGGCCGGAAATTCGCCCTCTCGCGCTTTGGGGCTGACGTCATGGTCCAATCGCTGGACCGGCTGTATCGGGAATTGCTGAAATGAGACAGAATGGGGCGCTTTGGGGCGCTTTTGGGAATTCGATTAGTGTTTGCTAGCTTATTGGGTTGCTGCAATCGAAGCTTGGGTTGGGGGTTATGATCGAATGGGAGGGTTGGGTTGCTGGGACGATGTGAAAAGTGTCTCATTTTTGTATGTTGAAGGTTGAACGAACGAGACCCGAGGCCATTGGAGAGACCCAATCATAATCAGCGGTGAGCCGAGTCAAAAGCATCTAGAAGCTGTTTCAAAACCTCGCGCGGGCGTTACTTGCGTCTGGCGGGGGCTGGTAGCGTCGCTCCTCCTTGCCGTATTTGGCTCTAATACTACTCGTCGTCGCTTCTTGCCAGCCTCCGCCATCCGCGGCGCACCGCCGCGCGGGAGGCTTTGAAACAGCTTCTAGGCATTGACAGGGCGCGATCGCGCGATCTTGGCATGAGGCGATCGGATTGCGGGAATAGAACGAGAAATAGGTGGCTGTCCTTAGCATTCCCTAGTATTCCGCGATCCGCTTGCAGCCGCCTATGCCGCGTGATCAAGCAGATCGCCCTTGCCGGGTTCTGACGCGCTGGTCGTTGCCACCGGCTGCTGCTGTTGGTGCTGGGCGCGTTCTTTGGCGAGTTTCCGCCGGGCGACAGGATCGCCCTGTTGTGCTTCCTTGATGGTCGTGGCTTGGGGCTCGGTCGCTTCCTGGGCCGCTGCGGCCACGCTTGAGCTAGCGCCGGATGCCACCGTTTGTGCGGAGCGAATCAATGACGAGCCAATGGAGCTGACAGACATGGTTAATCCTCATAACTGGGTTAAGCGGCCCCATTATTGTCGGCCCAATTCTCAACGGACAAACAATCATTCGTCCGTTTCTATCTTATTTCTGGTCAGGATAATTTCTTCATGAAATGAAAATCATTTCGCCTTCGCGGCAAAACTGCCTCATGCTTCATAATTCCCGCGTTAGCCACATTTCCGTCTTCGCAACCATGCCGCGCTCCGAACCCCGCGAGACGATTTCGCCATGGCAACCAACCTCAGATATAGGGACAGTCATCAATTTTGGCGGTCATAAAATAGGTGACTGTCCTGCCCTGTCTCGATCCTCGTTTGACGCCTGAGGATCATCAGGTTGTGCGTC
>CAZCKE010000465.1:0-3412 GCA_964499005.1 uncultured Tepidisphaeraceae bacterium | reverse complement strand
GCGGATTGTAAAAGCTTTCGCCCAGCGTGTGGTCGAATTTCACGCCGAGCCGGCCATAAAGGGTGTCGAACTGATTTTGTGAAAGCTCAATCATCTGCCGCCAGAGGCGGAGATTTTCACCGTCGCCGCTCTGGAGTTTCACCAATTCCTCGCGGGCGCGCTCCAACAGGGCGGGGGACTCCTGGCAGGCGGCGCTGACGTGTTTGTAGAGGCGCTCCATTTCGGCCAGTGGATCGGCCTCGAGGTCGGCGCGATCCAGAAATTGTTTCCAGCCGGTGAGCAACATGCCGAACTGCGTTCCCCAATCGCCGAGGTGGTTGTCGGTGACGACGCGGTGGCCGAGCAGGCGCAGCGCGCGCGCCAGGCAATCGCCCAGAATCGTGGAGCGGATGTGACCGACGTGCATGGGCTTGGCGACATTCGGCGAACTGAAGTCGACGACGAACGTTCGCGGGCGGGACGTTTTGGAAAAGAAGAGATGGCCGCCCCGGGCGGCGGCTTGCAGCGATGGCGCGAGCGCGGAAATTTTGAGCCGGAAATTCAGGAAACCGGCGCCGGCGATCTCAACCTTTTCGCACCACTCGCTGACCTCGAGCCGGGCGAGCACGTCCGCGGCGAGCTGGCGCGGATTCAACCGGCGTTCCCGGGCAAGCGCCATCAAGGCATTGGACTGGTAATCCCCGAATTTGGGGTCGGGACAGGGCCGCACCAGCACCGAGGCGGGGTCGGCCTCCGGCAGGATGGTTGCGACGGCCTGTTGGAGGCGCTGTTCGAGGAGTTGGTGGAGTAACACAGAAAGGGAGCGGGAAATGGCGCGGTAGCTCTGGAGAGATTCAGCCGGGGCAAATCAGACCGGCCATTATTTTTTAGCTTGTTCCTTGATGATGCGGATCATCGTTTCGGCATCCGGCGCTTCTTCGAGGGCCTGGCGCAATTCATTTTTGTGAAGCAGCCGGGCGATATTGGCCAGCGTGTGCAGATGCTTTTGAAACTGACCCTGCGGCACCAGGAACAACATGACAAGGCTGACCGGCTGGCTGTCCAGCGCGTCAAAGCTGACCCCTTTTTTGGAGCGCCCAAACGCGCCCACGACCTCGGCAATCAAATCCGTGGAGGCGTGCGGAATGCCGATGCCGAACCCGATGCCGGTGCTCATGGAGGATTCACGTTTTTTGACGACGGCGGTGACGGCTTCGCGGTGTTCGGGCTGGATTTTTCCGGTGGCGACGAGGATGGCGATGAGTTCGTCAATCGCATCCCAGCGGTTCGCGGCTTGCAAGTCCGGGTTAATCTGCTCTTTGCTTAAAATATCGCCGAGGTCCATAGCGTAAAGTCGCCCGGCCATTTCGCCTGAAGCCACTGGGCAATACAAGAGCGAATTACGGCGGGTTTCGGTCAACATAGCCGGCCAGAGGTTGTGGTGTGCAGATACTTCGACCAAATCCTTCCGCCGTGATCTAGGAATTCGGACGCTAATCGAAGCCGCTTTGTACACCCGTAATGAACAGGCTGCTCATCGAACGAAACTTAGCTCAGAAGCGCATTGGTTACGTGCAAAACCCTGATGCTGCGCAGAACCGTGCGAAGACCTCCGGTTTGATTACAATTTACTTCGGGAGGTACAGCACGTTGGACTGGCCTGACAATTCCAGCGTGACGCTCTCTTTGTCGATCGCCACCACCCGAACGTCCCCAATGTGCTCGCCAATAAAATAGATTTTGCCTTCGATCATTACCGATGACTGCGGTCCGCGCAGAACGATGCCTTGGATTTGCATGGGTGGAAACTTAACCGGCGACGGGGGGAGAGCGACGGTTTTTGCCGCAACCTTTACTTTGGGTCGGGTCAGGCTGTAAGCCGGGATGACGGATGAAATGGCCATCACGAGGAACGTGACCGTCCCCCAGTAAGTTGCCTCCCGGAAGAAGTGCAGCGGATGGTAATCCACATTGTGCATTTCGCGTTTCCGGTATTCCGGGTCTGTTCTTCGGCGCCGGACTTTTGGCACCGAAGCCAGATAGAAAACAACAAGTCCGCTGACGCCCACAACCAGATTGAAAAGCAGGACGGTACGAGCGCTTGCAATCAAACGGGAAAGAACCTCCCGTTCAGCAGTTGCGAAGGTCAGCACAACTGCCATCGAAAAACCAATGCAGGTCTTCGTTATCACTTGTTCACGCCGCCCGGCCGTCAGTTCCGGTAAGAACTATCCGGGCAAACATTTGATTTCACGGCCCATGCTCCCGTCCGAGAGGAAAGCCCGGGTTGCAATACCGTGTGATTCTATTTTTCAACTTGCCGTCGAATCGATCCGCCCCTGTCTACTATACTATACGTTGGGCAGGCCGCCAATCTTTCAAAAATTCTGTCCCAGCCCGGATGCAAACTTTGATCGCGGTTCAAACCAGCATGCCAATGGCAGAGAAGTTGATCAGCATTGATCCTGATTGGATTGCCTGTCCGGGTTTGCGGGGGAAGAGACACCGACACTCAATCTGGATGGTTTTGCAACGGAAGAGGGCGTCTGGGCGGGCAGGAAATGTTTTCCGGGCACACGCGTCAATTCTCTCATCTGCAACGCGCAACCTTGCTGGCTGCCTTGAAGACCGATCTGGTTTTTACGAGGTTGCGCTCGAAGCTTTCTCCAAGCGTTTCCCGTCCAAGGCTTCTTCTACTTCCCGCAAGGCATGGCACATTTCCATGGCCGAGGTGTAACGTTGGGCGCGATCTGGCTGGCACGCCTTGAGAATGATCGGATTCAGTTGGAAGAAATCGGCTGCGTCGCCAGCGCTGTCCGCCAGCGTGGTGGAAAGTTCGGGGAAGAACGTCGGGTTCCGTCCGGTACTTAGGACGTACAACAACATGCCCAAAGCATAAATGTCGGCCTGGGGCGTGCCGGGAGACTCCGGCGGCGGCGGCATGTAACCCGGCGTGCCAATGTAGGTATGCTTTTGATCGAATGGCCGGATTTCGGCGATAAGGCCCATATCGGCCAGCTTGGGACGGCCGTTCACGAAGATGATGTTTTGTGGCTTGATGTCGCGGTGGGTAAGACCCTGCCGGTGGAGAAAATCGAGCGCGTCCGCGAGCGCAAGCCCAATGCGTACGCACTCGCGGACCGGCAATTTCTGCTCGCGCGAGCGGCGGCGCTCACTGACCAGATCCCGCGGCCGGTAGGTGGAGGGTTTTCTTTCCCAATCGATTTCCAGTGGATCGCCCAGTTCCATCACGTAAAAAAAATAGCCCGCCGGCTTTTTCTGGCTGACGAAATCCACGCGCAACAGTCCCGGATGCTTGTCGGAAATGGGTTTGTATTTCTTGATGCCATTGAATTCGCGTTCGTACGGCTCATCTTCGCCAAAGTTTGCCAGATAAACCACTTTCAATTCCTTCCATTGCCCCATCGCATTT
>CAZCKE010000464.1:0-3436 GCA_964499005.1 uncultured Tepidisphaeraceae bacterium | reverse complement strand
CGCACTTCGGACTCCGCAAAATGCAAAACAACCAATCCATATTATGTTGCGACAATGACGCCCGCGTGCGCGCCTCCAGCGTCAGTAGCCGTTGAAAACAAGCAAGCCGCTCATTCAAATTCACCCAGCCCCTCGCGACCAATGGTGTCGAAAAAAGACTCGCCTGCCGAACCGCCGCAATCAATGCCGAAATCCAAAGTGGATGCGGCGCCGTCGGCCTCGATGTTGAAAGCCCCCGATGACTTGCAGTTGTTTGGCCGAAAATTAACGCGGGAAATTCAGTCGTTGGCCGAAAATAAGCATCACTCGCTCGAAAACGCTTCGACGAAGACCAAATCGGCGGCGCTGTCACAATCAACGACTCAGGTGGAATCGCAGGATAGAGCCCGAACCCCGTCCATGAAAGCGCCAGCTTCGATTCTGCCGGCGTACGGCGCCGTATCGTATGTCCCCACATCGCCGGTGCTGAAGCTGGAACTGGATTGCGGACAAGCGCGTCGTTGTCAGAAAGCACAATTTCGATCACGTCTGCAGGTGGGGGCGCCGCTGGCAGGTTGCATCGCCGAAATAGAAGTGGCCATTCCCGGAGCGATGGATTTGGCTTATGCGGCGACGCCAGTGGAGCACCAAGAAGAATATTTCCCCATGCTGGAGTTTTACCCCGCTTCCGCCGGACAACATAAGGCCGAAATTCTCTTGCGATTGCTCGATCCTCGAAAACGGCCCCTGGCCCAGTGGGATGCCCAGCACTTATTCAACGTAGCTGAGAACAGCCATGGGCGAGAATCGGTCAACGTCAATCTTGCCGGCGCTCATGTATTTGGTGGCCTCGAGATGGAATCTCTTTTGGGGCAACAAAACCGGTCACGATTCGCACCGTTTGATGCACAATGGGAATTGGCTGCCTTGCGGCCCGACACGGATTTTGCAAGGCGAACAGAGCGTTTTGTGCCGCAAACGACTTGGAGTGAAGAGTTTCCATCGATCCCTCAGGCTCTCACCCAGCCTGTCCGGGCAAAGTTTTTTGTTCGAAGTAATCGTTGGAATGGTCTCCTGATGGTTCACTTTGAAGCCGCCTACGTTGTGACGATGGGGCGAAATGCAATTACGCGATTAGAAGTGCCCTGGGGGTTATGTCCGTCTCTGGCCGAAAAGGAATTCGAGGAACTGATATCTACCCGACATTTTTCCCTTGAAATACGGGATGATCGAGCGTGGGTAATCGACCACAGCAAGTTGGGGCTGTGGTTGAACGATCGACCCGTGCAAAGCGCAAAGCCCACAATTCTTTCCGATGGCGACCTGCTGCAATGCCGCAGCCGCATACACGGAAAAAAGTATACGCTGCCACTATTGGTCAGGCTGTTGGGGAGCGAATCGGCAGTAAAGGCATTGTCGCTTTCTCCGCGGCGTGATTTGAGTTTGGGGATTTCTCCTCCGCCGGTGATTTTTCTTTTACTCGCGGCAAATGCCGGAGATTTGGCGTCGGTTTTGGGCTCTGATTCACCAATTTGGATCAGCGGTTTTTCGGACAACGCAGACTGTCCCTACGTGCTAAGCAACGCGGGCTGGATCAATCTCGATTTAAACCCAGAACTGGAAAACATTCAATTATCAACGAGGGATGGAGAAATCGATCCGATCAACCAGACATTTTAGCCAGCGAGGTGACTTGTGAACGTAGATACTAATGGATTTGTCCGGCTCAGTGATCCAGAGGCACATGGATTCATTGAAAGTTTGCTCCGGGAAGAAGAGAACCTGAGCGGGAACGTTATCGCACGCATGTCATTGCGGACAGACACGGGCAAGGCGGATGAATATCTGGCCATTCAGCCTAAACAAAAGGCGCTGATCTTCTCAGACGACCAGGTCCCTCCTATTGAGCTCGCGCCGGGTCGATACGAGGTCGCGAAGCTGGTTGCCTATAACGGCAAGACCGATCGGCGCAACCAGGCCCTGGGACAGTCTTACGTTTGTGTTTGCAACGTGAGCGATGAGCCGATTGAAGCGACGCTTTGCCTTCCGGATCCTAAACATTGGCGCTCAGCCCGTCCTGAGAATCGCACCGTAAGCTCGTGGTTACGCGATACGCTGAGCCACGTTGATATACGTTCAATGGACGGCTTCATTGGCGCCGCCGCGGTGCGCATCGCCGTAAAGTGCGACAACGCGCCAAAGCTCATGAAAGTATTGGGCGAAATTTCCAAATTTAAGCTCGGAATCAAAGTGATGGACGAAATGGGAACAGCCCCGGAGCCGGAACCTGAACCTGCCAAAGGATTTTTTCGCAAGGCTATGAAGCTTCTATTCGATCGCTCGCCAAAAAATACGGCCGATTTGGACGTACTATCGCAATCAGGGGTCGTGACATTTCAGGATCTTTATGATCGAACGCAATTGGAGCTGGCCAGGTCAATCCAATTGTCATTGCGGAAAACCGATGCGGCCAATCTTTATGATAAGCTTGAAGTTCGCCTTCAGGTCGAGCGGGACATTCAAGCAAACCTCGAAGCGGCGTTTTCGCAAATGGGGTTGCAGATCCACCGCGTCGCGGCATTCAAATTCCGTTGTCCTGAATATGAGGTGCTGCTGAGTGACCGAGCCGCGCTGGCGTTCGGTGACAAAAAAGTGGATATCGAAAAAGGCCGAGCGGAATTGTTGAAACGGCAATATGAAAACGAACTTATTAAACACGAACAAGAACAAGGCGCCGAACGATCAGTGGACAGAATAGAGCAGGAAACTGCACGAAGCAAGATTGCCGAGCAGATACTGACCAATAGTGAGATGAATAAACGTGCAGACCAACAGCAGGATGCCGGACTTCATCTGCGAGGAAAACGGCAGGAATTTGAGCGGGATCAGCGTCAAAAAGATCACGCGGTTAGTTCCGAAATGAAACGGAAAGATCTGGAGCGGGATCTGGCAATCTTCAAACAATATCAGGACTCTGAGCAACAGAAAAAAATTGAATTTATCAAAGCTCTGAAAGATGTTGATCGGGATAAGCTGTTGGCGATCGTAGCGGCGATTGACCCGCGTTTGGCGCCGGCGCTGATTGCCTCCAAGGTTGCTGAAGCACAAAGCCAGCGCATCGAAGACCAGAGGGAACACACCGCCGAGATTATTGAACTGGCCGACAAATTTACCGAGAGATCAATACAGGCATCATTGAAAACGACCGAGGCGAGGGTAACCCTGCCGACAACGCTACATTATCACAATACTCTCCCTCCTGAACCTACGGGCCCTCAGTCAAGGCCAACTACTCCTGAATTCGTGGGAGAGGATAAAACCGGCAAATCCGGCAAAGATAGTGGAACGGGCTCATGAAGGAGAATCTCGCGAATGACGAGGATTTTCCGTCCCCGACGCTTGCCGACATCGGCCCGGCTGGACCGCGCCCAGAAGACCAAAGCAGCGGGGGGGGACA
>CAZCKE010000463.1:0-3454 GCA_964499005.1 uncultured Tepidisphaeraceae bacterium | reverse complement strand
CAAGTACTCCTGAATTTGTGGGAGAGCATAAACCCGGCAACCCCGGCAATGGTAGTGGAAGGGGCTCATGAGGGAGAATCTCCCGAAGGACGAGCAGTTTCCGTCCCCGACGCTTGCCGACATCGGCCCGGCTGGACCGCGCCCAGAAGACTAAAGCAGCGGGTGGGGACATTTGGCTTCCCCGCCCGCCACACCTGTCCCTCGCAAGAATCCAGGCGCCGATGAGCCGGCGCCAACACTGGATGATATTGAACCACGAATTTCATTGCATGTACCACAGACCACAAGCATTGCACGGAAGGATGAGATTTGGATCAGGCGCAAGATTGCGGAAGGAGGCATGGGAACTGTCTGGCTCGCGCAATCAGCCGACGTTCTTGGCAACTGGATAGCTCTCAAGCGGCTCCGTCCGGAGTATCGTGATAATCCCAAGGCCCAGCATCGATTCACCGTCGAAGCCGAAGCGGTTTTTAGCCTGGTGGACCATCATATCGTCAGAATTTATGGCGTCGGGAGCGACACGGAGGGAATGTTTATAAAGGTTGGATATGTGGAAGGCCCCGACGCATCGAAGGATCCCGATTGGCCGCCGGACTTGCCAAATCCCCCGGCCACGCTTTTCCAGTATGTTGAGCAGCACGGATCCCTACCGGCGCTTCTAGCCGTTGAAATGTTCGAGGGTTTATGCGGTGGGCTCATCTACGCTCATGACCACGACGTCATCCACCGCGACATCAAGCCGGCCAATGTTCTGATCAATAAGCAACTGGAAGCGATCATTACCGACTTTAGTCTGGCGCGGATCGGCCGTGAAGACCTGCTCACGCATGTGGGAACCCGTATGGGAACGCCGGATTATCAGGCGCCGGAAATGGAACGGGATGCGCAAAGCGCCGATGAAAGGGCGGATATCTTTGGTTTAGGTGCTTCGCTTCTTTTTGCCCTGACGGGGAAATCGCCGAGGCGAACTGAAAATTCGGATGCGCCGATTGAGTTTCGCGCGTTGCTCACAAAATCGATGCAGACAGATCGCGAGCGTCGATTTGCCACCGTCCGTGAATTCGAAGCCGCGCTTCAACAAATCCGCTCGATGCTCGAGAAAGATGAGAAGACGGACGCCGTGCCCACATCTGTCACTGTTCCGATGTGTATCTTATGCCGTACGCCCGCGGGCGCGCGCGGCTGCAATCAGGTTTGTGCGCAATGCGGCGCCTCTTTAGGCTGGACATGCGCCAAAGCCCGCTGTGGGCATCGCAACGCGGTCTGGGAGCGGTATTGCGCCAATTGCGCGTTGGATTCCTATGCGTTCTGGCACAGCATTCACTCAATCGCACAGGCGCTGCGGGAAGAGATTTCACGGGTGGCCGACCAGCGGCAACTTTTCTCCGCGTCGATTTTTAATAAGCTGCACAAGGTCGCGCGATGCGACCATTCCAAAGTCGCTCATGAATCGTCATGGGCGTTGACATATTTGATGGAGGAATATCGGCCTCAGCTTAAAGCCGCTCGCATCAAGCGGGCGGAAATCGTTGCAAGTGCCGACCGGCTGGCCGATGAATATAGATTTCTGGAAGCGCACAAAGTATTGTCGGACGCCATTGTTCCAAGCCTTCTTAACGCCGCTATCCGCCAGAAGATGAGTTCATTCCTGGATAAAGCCAGCAAGCGCCGAATGCTTAAAGTGGAGATTAAAAAGGCCAATCAGCGGCGAGACGAGCCGCGCGCCTTGGCTCTCGTGGAAGAATACCATCAATTGTTTCCCAACGAGCCAGACGCTGCTGCGATGCTGGCGAAACTTCGGCAGGGACGGCTCCATCAGATCGAAATGGCATTCAACGATCTTAGAATTGATTCTCCGCTTGAGCCCCACTTGGAATACCTCAAGCAATATCCCGATTCACGTCATCTTGCCGTGGTCCGTCGGCGCGCCGCCGAGTTGATTCGTGAGCACTTACTAAAACATCCCGATGATTCGACACTGCGAACATTCTATTTGGCGTGGCGAACACCTAGGCATGAGCAACTCGATCTTATTCAGGCCCGTTTTGGCAATTTCCTGTTTGGTACGGTGAACGGAATGTTAGCGGGAGCGATATTAGGAGTAACACTGGGCGCGATGACGAATTTTTGGGGCTGGTTCCTCATTGGAATCGTGGGCGGTGCGGGCGCATCTCTCGCACACGAGTATTCGTATGCTTTGCTATTTGCAAGCATCTGGTCCAGGATTAAGACTTTGTGGCTGCGCGAAACTGAACAGGCCGAGCAAGTTTCCCCGAATGAGGAGCCAAGGACAGGCGCCAAGATTCAAATCAAGATTCTAAATCTAATCGGCGTTGCGATGATTGGTCTGGCGGTCTTCGCGGGAGTCGTATTTATCTATTGGCGATACGCATATCTTTGGAAGGCCGTGACTGGCTGTGCTTTCGTCGCATTCATGGGGGCGTTTTCAGGGGGGATCGCAGCTCGGCAAAATAAAACTGCCAGAGACAAAGCAGCCATCGGTCCAATGCCATTGCGAGCCTATCGCAAGCAGGCCAGTGAACTCGAAGAATATGCACGGATCGCTGACCCTCAAGACCTCAACCACACTAATCTTCAGTTGCTGGTATGTGGCATTGGCGTATTGTTAATAATCATCTTTCTTCTCGGCCTTGGACTAAAGCCTTCATAACTGATGGCGCGACTTTTTGTGTCGGCGATTATGCGGGACAGATGCGGTGGGCATTCAGGGGAAAAGATACCGCCGTCGGCGGGAAGGTTCACGGTTCCGCCCCTAGCTTTGTCGAGGAAGGAGGAGGAAAGAGTAATCCCGTTGGAGACTGTGATGGTTCGGTGGTTGGCGAAAGTGTCGTCGCAGCTCAGCCCACTATTCTTGAACCGGAGATAACCGGAGTTGGTGGGGCTGATGCCCGCGGGTCAGCGATATCCCCAGCAACAATGCGACTTGTCACGGATCCGATGGGCGATACAGGGCTCGAACCTGTGACCTCACGGGTGTCATGCGCCCAAGCTGCAACGGAAATCGTGCAGAATCCTACGGATTTTGCGAGATTTTATCAGGGCACGCGTCCATTGCAAAGACGTGCATAGCGTTTTGTGGAATTACAAGGGTTTACGGTAAATCGGAATGCGCAAAAGCGTAAAAAGTGTAGAAAGAGCACTCTCTGTACTGGGATCTTGGCTGCAAAAGGACAATTCAGTCAATGGCGAGGAAAACCGAAATGCATTCGTACCAGCGCGGGCCAGTGCATGAGGCAGGCCGATAATGATGCGGCCCAAACAGTGCAAGGGCGAGCGTCCGTCGTTTGCATGGATCGAAATTGCCCATTTCTCCGTAAGAAGCCGATCGACTTGAGAGTAGCGTATCTTGGCGGATTCTCGCATGGGCAGACACCTCCCTTCACGGCGAAATCGTCAATGTGAATGAAGTCGCAGAGCGTTATCCAAAAAAATC
>CAZCKE010000462.1:0-3461 GCA_964499005.1 uncultured Tepidisphaeraceae bacterium | reverse complement strand
CCCATAGCGTCCCATAAGCCGGAAACCCGCCCAACCCTTGCGCCGCATCGCGCAGCGAATCACCCGCAGCAAGATTCGCGCGTTCGATCCACAACAACTCCCCGTCCGCGCCGACGATCCGCGACACCGCCCGCAAGCTGCCTTCCGACCAACGCTCGCCCGCAGCCTGTCGCCCAAGCTGCGTCGCATCCCAGCCAATCGCAGTGGCGCCCGCACCCAGCGTCAAAGAAAAATCCAGCTGCGCGTTCGCGTGATCGAAAACGATATTGTTCTGCGGCAGCCAATCGAGCTTCGCCAGCCCGCCCACGCGCACCGCGATCTGCTGCTGCCCGACCCGTCCATTGGACTTGTACCCTTTGGTCCCCCCCGGCGTCGTGATCCGCTTGGGAACGTAGACCGGGTCGGGGAGCTTGCGGCCGACGGCCGCGACGCAGATCGACTCTTCGTAGCCGCGCACGTGCGCCTGAACGGAGAGGCGGTCCGTGTTCCACCGGTCGCCGACTTTGGTGCGCGCGCGCTCGAGCTCACGCCAGCTCGATACGGCCACCGCGTCGTGATGGGGCCCTTTGACCCACACGCGCCACGAGTGCACGCGGCAGAACTCGTAGACCTGCTCGTCGGGCGCGGACAGATCGAGCGAGGCAGGCACGGACAGCGGAAGCTTTTCCACGATCGACGCGCGCGGCTTTCGCGTGGGCGCGAGCCCCGCCTCGACCGGCGACAGGAGATGCGGATGCGGGCTGAGCGAGCGCGCGAGCCAGTTCACCTCGAGGTCGAGCGTGGGGAGCCAGAACGCCCCGCCGTCGAGCTCCGCCTGCAGCTCTCGCGCGTAGAGCCCTTCTTCGATCAGATCCCACGAAGGCTTCAGCCAGGTGCTGTTGAACACTTCGTGGTGCAGTCCCGAGCTTCCGGCCCAGTAGTCGACGCCTACGAGGCGTGCCGACGGGAATGCGGCGCGGAGCGAGCGCGCGACGCCGAGTCCGGCCGACGGGCTTGGACCCGAATACAGGCCAGAGACGAAAATCGTTTCCTTCATTACTGAGTGTCCGTGGGGTGAGGAGATCGAAGCGCGGCTGCGCGCGACCGACGGGCTCGGCAGAGACCGGTGCGGTCGCGCGTAGTCAAGGCGTGCGAAGAGGGAGGAGCTTCTCGCGTCGCGCGGAGGAGACGACGAGCGTCTCGGCGATCGAGTTACGTGGGCTCCAGTACCTTCACGTCACGCGCAGCAGGCGGAATCTCCAGCGCATCCGCGCTCATCCACCCTTCGTGCACTCTTCTCGCCGCATCACCCGTTGAGCGTCACCACGATTTGCGTGGTCCCCGGCGTGACCGTGACCGTGTTGGTCGTCGCATCGTACGTGCCGCCTTGCACGGTCGACACGCCCGCGGTGCGGAACGATGGAAGCTGCAAATACACGGCTCCGGCAGGCCAAATGCCCGATAGCGACACCGTGACGATTCGCCGCACATCGGGCTTCGTCACCGAGAGCGAGACTCCATAGGTCGCGCGCGTGCACGAGCTGCCGGCGCTCGCATACGACGACGTCACGTTCGACACCGAGACGTTCTGCCCCGCGACAATCCATGCATCGGGGATCCCGCGCCCGACGTACACGGGCCGCGTGTACACAAAGCTCGTTCCGCTCGTCGTGACGGCGAGGCCTTCGGCGGCAATCGCGTCGACGAGCGCGAGCGTCTGCCCCGCGAGCGGCCACGAATAGGGGCAAGCGCCGAACTCGGGCGGAGCGTGCGGCCCTGCCCATGGGTCCGTGACGTCGCCCGGCGCGGACGCGGCTTCCCACCACGCGTTGGGGCCGCCGGTGCTTGCGGCAATTTGCCACGCGTAGCTCGTAATCGGCAGATCGCGATACTGCACGCCGAAGAGCGCGCCCTGCGCATAGCCGGTGTTGTTCGCCGTGCTGAACGACGTCGCGTTGTATCCGCCCATCGTCGGATACGGAAGCTTGCCGTTGAGCCTCGCGAACCCGAACGCGTAGAGCCCGTCGACCTGCGTTGGATCGCCGACGAGGCCCGTCTGATTGCCGCCCATCAAGAACGTGTCCCACGCGTTCTGGCCGTAGAAAACAGCCGACGCCCAGTTCGCGTCCGACGCCGTGTTGCATCGGTCCGCGGTCATCGGGATATTGACCTCGCACGGGAGAAAGGCAAACCCGTTCGCTTGCTGGTTGGTCCGCAGGCCGGTGTTCGTGGCGTTCATCAGCGCCGTGAATTGCGTGTCCGCCCAGGTGGCCTCCGCGGCGTTGCCGATCCGCGCGGCGACGTACTTGTACGCCGCCAATCCCATGAGCGCCGAGTAGTCGTCGAAGAGCCACTTGCCCATCGAGTCGTTGTCGTTCGACGTGTTGAGGTATCCCGCGGCCGCGAGCTGGCCGGGGATCTCGTGCATCATCGTGAAGAGGCTCGGGCCCCACGGGCTCGACGCGGACGCGTCGTCGTGGAAGTACTGGGAGACGAGCGCGATGTCGTTCGTCTTCGCGAGATAGATGGCCCACGGCCACGGGGATTTCCAGACGCCGTCCCAGTACCAGTTGGCGCCGAACTCCGGGAACGTCGTCGCCTCCGACGTGCGGCCCGTGAGAAGGAGGTTCATGCCGTCCTGGAAGTCGCCGAGCGCGAAGCGATTGGCAAGGATTCCCGGGACGTCATGGTTGAGCAAGTTGTCGTAGTTGTTCGCCGCGCTGTACTGCGCCTTGCCCGTCTCGACGATGTGCGTGTAGACGAACGCGGCCTTGTACGCGGCGACGATGGCGGTCCCGGGGTTCGCGAGGCCGTTCGTGTTGGGGAGCGCCACATCAGGCAGATGAAATACCGGAATGACGCTGAGCCGCTCGTCCCAATACGTCGTCATCTGGGCATACGCCGCGTCGTAGCCGGGTGCGGCGGCCGTCAGCGTGGCGCCTGTCGGGAGGGCCTTGCCCGAGCCGAAGCTGTCGACGGCCACCGCGTAGTCGTGGTTGACGGTCTGTCCCGCCGGCACGTCGTTGGACACGGCCGTGAGGGACGCGAGGCCCGCGGAGGGCTGCGGATCGACGGTCGTCGTGGCGGTGCCGCTATTGGTCACGGCGACGCGGCTGTAGACGACCTCGAACGGCGACCCGGCGACGGTGACGCTGAGGGCAAAGTCGGTGATCGACACGGCGACGCTGCCGCGCGTGAACGACGTGGTGAGCGCAGGCAGGTAGCCGTTTCCCATCGTCCAGGTGACGCTCCCCGCGGGGTGCGTCGCGGACGCCCCGTACACGCCGAAGGAGAACATCGTCCCGCAGTAGCTGGTCGGCGCCTGGGTGTAGGTGCCGTTGACCCCGCGCGCGAAGAACGAGCCGCTGAGATACGCAAATGGCGCATACGTATTCCCCTCCCAGCCGAGGATCGACTGGTTCTTGCCGACGATGATCCCGGCGTCGGTGGGCGCGCCGAACGGATCCGCCGGGTAAAGGAAG
>CAZCKE010000461.1:0-3463 GCA_964499005.1 uncultured Tepidisphaeraceae bacterium | reverse complement strand
CAACAAAGTCGTGGCTGTGGCGCGCGGAAGCTGCGCCATCAATTTGGCGGCACGCGCGGATTCCATTTGTGACACGATTTTCCCGGCGATCTGGGGGTCAAGTCGCGCGGCGGCATCGGCGGCGACTTGAACCGGAAGAAACTCCAGCACGACGGCCCCTTCGGAAGGATGAACATGGGCCAGGCGCGCGGCCACTTCGGCGGCGTCGTAATCTTGCGGCGCAGTGTGGGCCATTGTTTCGCTCATGGGGGAGTTCGATTTCGCTTCTTAATCCAGCGTCAGATACCAAAAAATAAGGACGGTTTCCTTCACCAGATCATGATTGGACGCGCGATGCGTGTCCAATCCAGCCGGTTCAAATCCGAGTTTTTCCAGCAGTTGCAGCGCCGGGAAATTATCCGCCGCCGCTTGTGCGGAAACCGCGCGCAGCTCGCGCTGCCGGGCGTCCTGAATGATCTGGAAGAGCATGACGGATGCAAGCCCTTGTCGCCGAAAATCGAAATCCACGCGCAAGTCGATGAGCCGGGCGACCCGGTTGACCGGGTCGGGAACGGAGACCGCGGACGCCACCAGCGCGTTCTCATGCTCGCCGACCAGGGCCAGGCCATCATCGGCCCCCGTGACGATCTGGCGCATGGCGAAGGCTTGCTCATCATCCAGAGCGCGGCGGTGCGTGCGTTTTTCACGGAGGGGGCGCGGCTCGATTTTCCAGGCACAGCTCAGCCCCTGCCCGGTTCGTTCGACATGGAGGTATTGGGCCGACTCACTGGTGGAATCGATGTCCCGGACATGTTCCAGGTCCGGGAGGGTCATGGGACGGACTTCCATAATTGGAGAATACCATACGGAAACGGCTTGTTCGCCGGATTAACGGGAACGAATTGATTTGCTTTTGGTTATTTTGACGCCGGCGGTTTGCATTTCGTCGATGGCGGCGGCGATATCGCCCGGCTTGAGCTCGACGCCGCGGCAGCCGTCTTCGATCAAGGCGGCGTCCAGCCCGAGTTGACGCGCGTCCAGGGCGGTGAATTTCACGCAGTAGTCGGTGGCCAATCCCATGACCCAGACTTTCTGAACAGATTCGCTTTTCAGGTAATCGCCCAGGCCGGTGGCATGGTGGTGGTCGTTGTCGAAGAATCCACTGTAGCTGTCGACGTTGCTGTCCATGCCTTTCTGGAAGACGCGCTCAATGCGCGATTGGTCCAGGCCCTGAACAAAGGCGGCTCCGAAGGTGTTTTGAACGCAGTGGACCGGCCAAAGAACCTGCCGCTGGCCGCCCAGCTCGATGACATCGCCGATCTTCATGCCTAGGTGATTGGCTGCGAAGCTGGCATGGTTGGCGGGATGCCAATCCTGCGTCGCGACGACCAAATCGAAATGCTTCATGACGCGGTTGGCGATGGGAATGACCTTATCGCCGTCAGGGACGGCCAGCGCGCCGCCGGGGCAAAAATCATTTTGGATATCGACGAGGATCAGGGCTCGATCAGGCATAGTGTGGAAATTCCCTTAACGCGAGCGGCTCGATGGATTGGCGCTTTTTAATTCATGCTGGGTTGCCAGGGACGGTTGAGATCAACCTCGGGGGGCTGGGGGTCTGTTGGCCAAAACATGCTGTTGGATTCCACCGGAATGCAGCCGTCAGTGACCCAGCTTCCCTTGAAATCACCCATGCTTTCGAGAGAGACATCGAATATGAAATAAGCAGTGTTGCCGGTGGGCCCGACGACGCGCGAGTATTGCTGAACCTGATTTCCAGAGTCTTCCATGTGCAGCAGCTCGACGGATTGGGCATTAAGCAAAGGCATGTATCTGGCCTGTTCCTTGAACATAGCAAACTGATTGTAGGATCCTGTTGATTCGTGATTTCTCATGGAAGCGAAAAGGTACGTGGTGTAAATACCGGCGTCGGTGACGGGCTCATCTTTGTGTTGGAGCGAGCGCAGCTGGATCATCACGACATCGGAGGGAGAAAATCGCGGATCCGGATGCAGTCCCGCGCTGGCGCCGGGCGGAGGCGTATCGAGCCCGATGGGAGCGGGTGGAGGTTGATCAATATTGCCGCCGGTGTTGAGCATTCCCATGTACCACATATAGCCCGCCACACCAGCGGCCACGAGTGCGGCCATGAACATCCAATAGGGGATGCCCGGCTTGTTGGCAGGTGTTGGCTGAGGGGTGTTTGAAGCCATGTCGGATGCTCGGGGCAATTGTGCTGCTGATGGAAGGGGAATATCCTTTTCGCCTTCGCTGGGAGGCCCTGTTGCCGGTTCGACTGGTTCTATCCGCCGCCATTGTAGCCGGGTTTTGGGCCTGTGCCATTGCCGCCCAAGAAATCCCCAGGGGCCAGGGAATCCAAAGCGGCGAAAAAATAACGCTTCGCGAAAACATTGAAGTGGGGCAGAAAATTGCTTTCGAAACCCTGAGCCATTACCACGCCACAAGTGTGCGGATAGCAGACGGCCAAACCCGGACGATCGAACATGACACCGTACAATTTTTCAAAGCATTGCAGGTGGTTCTGGCGCGGAAAGACGGGTTGCCTACAGCGATACGAGTGACGGTCGATCCGGCCAGTTACAATATTGAAAAAGAGGATGCCCAGGCGGCCGTGAAATCGCCATGCTCGGTGGCAGGAAAGACCTTTACCGTTCGCCGGCGCGCCGATGATTCGGTCGCCACTGATTACAACGGCGATATCATCCAGGCCGATCGGGAAAACGTTCTGGGACTGCTGAGCCCGGACGAGGATTTGTTTCCGGATCGGCCGATCGCGGTCGGGGATGCCTGGGATGCGTCAGGAAAGCTGGCGTCTCACAATCATCTGGGCAAGGACGATCAATTGCAGGCTCCTTGCAAGCTAGATTGGATCAAGGTGATTGACGGACGAAAGATGGCGCAAATTACCTGTTCCATGTCGGTGCTGCGGAAGGAAGATCAGGATCTGGAGATACAAATGAACATAGTGAGTACCGCCCTGGTTGATGTCGCCACAAGCCAGATCGTTCAGTTTGACCAGAAGAGGGCTTTAAAGGTTTCGTCCTGCTCGGGGCAGCCTGTGCAAGTAACCGAGAATGCTGAGTTTACGATTCATGGCCAACTGGATCCCACCCCGGGGACGGGCTCAGCCACGCGGCCTTGACGAATGGAGCGCCAGCGAGGACTCTTGTGGCAGTGAGGAAAAGCGGGGGAGAAACCGTTATGGCATATCTGGTAGTTCGTAAAGACGGCACGGAGACGCAGCGACTGGTGTTAAAGACGCCCATTACGATGGGCCGGTCGCTGAAGTGCAATGTGTGGCTGGATGATCCGGCCCTGTCGCGGGAGCATTGCCGTTTCGAGCCCGAGGGGTCGGGGTGGTACGTAATCGATCTGAAAAGCCGCAACGGCACGTATGTGGGTGCCCTGGCGGTGACGCGGCACAAGCTGTTTGACGGCGATCTGGTTCGCGTGGGAGACGTGC
>CAZCKE010000460.1:0-3471 GCA_964499005.1 uncultured Tepidisphaeraceae bacterium | reverse complement strand
GCGGGGGGGGCCGGTTCAATTTTGGGCTCAGGGCGCGGAAATTGGGGTAACGGAGGCGGCGTTTGCGGCGGATTCCATATTGGCGGCGGTGGCATTGGTCGGCCCCCTACCGCCGGGGACGCCCGAAGGTGTCGTGCACCCCAAGTTGTGGGTGATCGTGATGGGCGGGATGCTGGGAGTGATCCTGATGCGATTCGCCGCCGCGATGTTCACGTATCTGCTGGAGCGATTTCCGCGATTGAGCGTTAGCGCCTATTTGCTGGTGCTGCTGATCGGGATTAAATTGATTGTTGACTGGGGCCTGAACCGGGGGAACGTGCATCGAGTGAATTTTCAGGACCCCGGATCGGCAGCGTTCTGGGTTTTCTGGCTGGCGATGCTGGCCGGGATCGGCGTGGGGCTGTTGCCGGGCAAAAAGGGAGATGGGGTCGGTGAGGGATAGGTTGCTTCGCGGTTGGGGCAGCGGTACGATTTTGTTTTCGGGTGAAAGCTGACCCGCCGCGTTATTTCCGGAGTTGCCATGCGTTTGACGGACATTTTGAAGCCGCAGAATATTTTGATCCCCCTGAAAGCAGAAACTAAGAATCAAGCGATTGAAGAACTGGTGTCGCTGTTGGCGCGAAACGGCGAGGTGAAAGACGCCCAGACAGTGCTAAACGCCGTTTTGGAGCGAGAGGCGACGCGCACGACGGGGATTGGTAACGGGCTGGCGATCCCCCACGGCAAATGCCCGGGGACGACGGACCTGGTGATGGCGATCGGCAAGCTGGCGACGCCAATCGATTTTCAGTCGATCGACGGGAGGCCGGTGTCGCTGATCTGGCTGCTGACGAGCCCGCCGGACAAGACGGGGCCGCATATTCATGCGCTGGCGAGGATCAGCCGGTTGATGACGTTGGAGAAATTTCGTGCGTCGTTGAATCAGGCGAAGACGGCGCAGGAAATGTACGACGCGATCGTGCAGCAGGAGAATTCGCTGTAAGTTTTGGGTTGTCGGAATCAGATCGGGGTTTAGATGGATCGGCTGGAGTGGGTTAAAGGATATTACGATCGGGCGGGCGAATATTGGGGGCCTGGAGAAATCGGCGCCCACAATTTAGAACGATTAAAAATCACGCAAAGGCTATGCTCGTCGAACGGTAAGCGGGTGCTGGAATTGGGAGCCGGCGACGGCTCGACCGCGGCGGCGATGGCGGATGCGGGGTACGAGGTCGTCGCGATCGAATTTGCAACATTGCGGGCGCAATATGCACGCCAATTAGCAGCATCGAGAACTCGGGGAACATTCCAAGTCATTGAAGAGGATTTTTACACCGTCCATTTGCAGGGGCGATTTGACATCGTCTGCTACTGGGATGGTTTCGGGATCGGATCGGATGAGGCGCAGAGACGCTTGCTTCGCCGCATCGGGTCGGATTGGCTCAAACCTAACGGATCGGCATTGCTGGATGTATTTTGCCCGTGGGCCTGGGCGGCGAAAGCAGGCAGCGAGCAACTATTGGGGCGGAACCATCCGAGCCATCGTTTTCGTCAGCGACGGCGAAGCGATTTTGATCCGGTTGGGAACTGCTTTATTGACCAATGGTGCCCCATCGACGATCAAACAGGGCAAGCGGACGAAGCCCGGGCCATCAGGCAGGTCATCCGTTGTTACAGCCCCGCCGATTTTCGGTTGCTGCTGGAAGGAACGGGTTTGTCGATTGCGCACGCCGAAGTTCAGGGAATGCCATTTGGCCTCGACGGGGCTCACTACGAGAGCAGCCATCCGCTTTGGCGAAGCTTCTTGTACGTCGTGAAGCTGGTGACGGCTTCGACCTGAAATCCTGCAGGATCACTATGCGAGAGCCGCGAGGCCCAAGTGGGCGCGGCGGGCTTCATCGCGTTGGAGCTGGCCGAGGATGCGGGCGAGCTGGGCGGAGGCGCGGCGGCCTTCGAGGTTGTTTTCCAGGCGGGTGAATTGGATGCCGGTGGTGATGGAATTATCGGGGTTGGCCTGGGATACGCCGCGCATGCGGCCTTCGAGAATCAGATCCTGGTCGCGGAAGCATAGTTGAATGCGCAGGCGATCATCGGGGGCGACCAGTGGGAGATTGCCATCGGAGCCGAAGAAGATGACGCCGATGCCGCCCGCGCTGAGGTTGCGAACCTGCGTGGAAACTTCCTGCGTGGAGGCGACAGGGTCGCTGAGTCGGACGGCGCCTGAGATGCGCCAGATGCGCACGACCAGGCCGCTGTCGGCGACGACGCTCACGCGATAGTCCTCGCGGCGCTGGGTGATTTTGACGTGGGTGGGAAATTCGAGAAAGACGGCATCGATGACCACGGAGGAACTCATATGCCAGTCGTTGTCGACACGGAGAATCCGCGAGGTGAAGGTGACTTTGTTGATGCCGGCGCGGAATGAGACCGTCGCGGGGCGCGCGGTGGAAACCAATTCGTGGATGAGCGCCGATTCGTTGAGAGGAGATTCGAGAATGAAAGCCTGATCGAGTTCTCCGACGAAACGGGATTTGTAGTGGCGAAGCATTCCGGCGGAAGGCAGGGAGAGGGTGGCGGCCAGATTTCTGGCGATGGCGTTCTGGAGGAGTTCTATTCCTTTGTCGGCCATGACGCTTGGATGATGGGAGCAATCCGCCAATAGAGGTATCGGCCGGATTGGTTACGGGAATGAGGAATGGTGATGCATGTGATGGAATGCAAAAGAGATAGGGGAATTAGTTTGGGTAATTTGGTGGAGATGCGGAAGATTTTGGGTCTTGAAGCGCTGTTGGGGAATCAGGGGTTGGTGTTTGTTGATCGGTAAAAAAATGTCCCGGAATGCCCCGTTATGTCCCGCCGGAAGGGGGGAGGGGAGTCGGTAGGTTTTTTGGCAAGCCACTGAAGTGGCTAGCCCGGCGCGCGGGGAGGGGGAGGTGTCAGGAGGAGAGGATGATGAATTCGTGATGGAGGAGGGATTTTAGTTCGAAGGCGATGGCGTTGTTTGTTTTTGCGAACTCGATGGAGGTGTCGGAGACGAGGGCGCGGCAGGTTTTTATTTGGAGGTCGGCGGGTGGTTGCACGGAAATATTCAGGGGGCCGATGGGGAGGAATTCGTTGACGGGGGCACGCCAGGCGGCAGGGTTGGTGAGGTTGACCAGGTGGAGGATGAGGCGGTTTGGTTGACGGTAAAGGTGACAGTCAAGGAAGCCGGGGCCTTGGATTTCAAGCGGGATGTTTTCGCGCGCGGCCCAGCGAACGATGTTGGCCAAGAGGTTGCCATGATCGGGGAGGTTGTCGATGGCGAAGCGTCGATCGATATCGGCGGGGAGGAATGCGATTCGAGATTTTCCGATTTCACGGACGACAAGGCCGGGGATGGCGGTGCGTGATTGACGCGGGGAGACAAACTCGGGAGGCATCACGGGGAATGGAGGGACAGAGGTGAGAAGAACCGTTGCGGCGGGGTCGGAATCGAGATTTTTGAGGGAGCCG
>CAZCKE010000459.1:1609-3488 GCA_964499005.1 uncultured Tepidisphaeraceae bacterium | reverse complement strand
CAGGCCCGCAGGTTTGGGTGGTCCGGCTCGACGGTACGCTCCAGAATCGCCAGAGCGCGCTGGTAGAGACCGATCGCCTCGTCTACGTGCCCGCGCTGCCTGAGCAGGGTGGCCAGATTGTTGAGTCTGGGCGTCAGCTCGGGGTGGTTCGGCCCGCCGATGCGCTCCTTTATGGCGAGCGCCGGCCTCTTCGCGCACAGAAAGCGCGACTGCCAACCGATATCGCACCTCGGCTCGATCGGGTCGCCCAACGAGCATCTGGCCGTTGGCAAGGGTGTTGATGGCGGCAGTCACACGCACCAGGAGGGTCGACTGCATGGCGACGAGTAAGCGGCGCGGGCGGGCGGGCGCAGTCATTGGTCTGGCTGTTTCGTCCACGCTCACGGGTCGAAAGTGATCAGTTCGCCTCGCGCAAGAACGTCTCGTTGTGGTTCATGCCAGCGTGGGCCGACGAGGCGAACGGCGGGGCAACACTGGCCAGCGAAGCGAGAACAGAGAGGGCGATGAGCATGAGGCGGCGCATTGGTCGTTGTCCTTTCCGGTGTATTTGGCGTGCAGAGGCGGTTCAGGCCACGGCCAGCTGTGCCGGCGCGGAAGGGTCGACAACAGTCCGGCCGGCAGGCGGGAGCGTTGGCAAGGTCGCGGCCAGCATGAGCACTACCAGGGCTATGCAGATCTCCTGTGTGGCGAATGACAGCGGGCGCATCGCGTGTCTCCTTCCGAGCGCTTTGGTTGGCAGCTGGTCGAGCCGGCCGACCTACTCCCACTTTGCCAGCCAGCCGCGGCGTGCCCAATGCGCACCTCCCCCGCAGTCGCTCTCGCACTGCTCCCGCACTCGTTCTGCGCGCCTGCCCTGCTCGGCCCCGCGCACTCTTCGATGATGGGCGTGGGATGTTGGAGATTGCAGCGGTGACCCACGCCGGACTGGACGCGCCAGGAGCTTTGCAGGGCGTTGTCAACTAGTCTGGCACTTGCCGGCCCAACGGACTCTCGGAGCAATTGGCTGAGGACGGGCTCGCGCTGATGCTGTCAACAACCGGGCAGGCACCAACTGGGTGCAACCCGCCTGAGGGAGTGGCCACGGCGCGGCGTCACACGGCCTGGACGTCGCCAGGCGACGCGATCGACGAGCGGATTCCAGCGATGAACGCCTCCAACAAGGCCGCGAGCGCGCGAGGCTGCTCATACGGGATCTCATGTCCGCAATCCAGCAGCACCAGACGCGCCCAAGGGATCGTGCCCGCGATGTCCGGGCGCAATCCGTCCGGCGGGCAAATCACATCTTGCTGACCGCCTACCACGAGCGTTGGCGAGGTGATCGGGTTGCAAGCGATCCAGAAACGTTCCGCCGCGTGTCAGCACATCGGCGGTGGCCTTCAGCGTCACTTGCGACGTCCGAGTCACATCCGCGAAGTAGCCGTCGAGGATGTCGGCGGGCAGCGGATCCTTCGTCCACGGACGCGCCCACTCGTCGAACGTGCCTCGGTCGCCACTACGTGCGACGGCTAGCCAGCGCTCGACCTCCTCATCGGGAACTGGCATATCAGAGGCGGGAACCGGCGCAACCAACACCTGTCCCAGGACTCGACCGGGTGCCGTGCACGCGAGCCATTGCGCCCACTTACTGCTCATGCTGTACGCAACAGTGACGAATTGCCGTGCTTCCACGTGGTCGGCGATCGCCAGGACGTCTCGTGCCAACTGCTCCGTGCTGAAGCCACGCGCCGTCTGCTCCGACCTGCCATGGCCGCGCTGATCCATCAAGATGACTTGCAGACCCGCAAGGTCGAGATAGCCGAACGGATCCACCCACGACGAACGTGAGCCGGCGCCTCCCCAACCATGCAGAAACAGGCAGTTGCCTGGGCCACTTCCAAAA
>CAZCKE010000459.1:0-1599 GCA_964499005.1 uncultured Tepidisphaeraceae bacterium | reverse complement strand
AGGCACACGTAGTTCGCGCGTCCCTTCATGCAGGTGGCGGTGAAGGGAATGCCGGGGGAACAGGACGTGGCATGGGCCACTGCCAAATGCGACATAACCCAGTGTTGCCCCGTCGTCGGCGCGCACCTCGCGCTGCTGCCCAGAAAGCATCGCCTGCTGACTGGCTGCGCGAGATGGTGACCGTGTCTCGATCGTCATCGGTGTTCCCCTTTCCTGGCCCACCGTAGCTGCGCGCTAGTCGGTATACATCGTCAACTTGCACTAAAAAGCTGCCAATTCAGCAAGCCACCACGCCTACGCCGCCAACTGCGCGTGTGCTAGCCCAGTGGGCAATCTGGGTTCGTGACGTCATGTCGAGTTTGCGCAAAATGTGTTCAACGTGCGCGGCAGCGGTCCGCGGCGTGATGATGAGTGCCATGGCAATCTCACGATTGCTGTAGCCACGAGCAACGAGCGCCGCGACCTCTCGTTCACGACGCGTGAGCGGAACCGTCGCCGTCGCATGCGTGCCCAATGGGCGATCAACACCAGGAGGTGCGGGGTCAACCGCGAGTGCGGCATGGAGGAGTTGATCCACGACCTGTGCGTCGAACTCCAGTGAGCCCGCTTCGGCAGTGGAGTGCCCGACGTCGCGACGGGCGGGCGCGAGCTCCCGCTCCATCTGCTCGTGCACGCCGGGGAAAAGCGCATTGCCGCTTGTTCTGGAGACGGCCGCCGCCGCATCCCCAATCCGGCAAGCGAGCTTCGACTGACCGAGGAGTGCCATCAGGCCGGCCAGACCTGCCAGCAGATGCGCGAGTGACCACTGGTCATCCAGTTCGCTGACAATGACGATCGCTTCGCTGTACAGTTTGTGCGCAAGTCTGTAGTCATCGCCTGCCTGGACCAGGCGACCAAGCAGCACCAGTGACGCGCCTGTACCCCGCCGGTCGCCGATTGCCCGTCGGACTGCGAGGCATTCCTCCATCAACCGCCGCGCCAACGTGTGATCGCCGAGCTCCTGGACAACAAGGGCGAGGTTGGCGGTCGATAACGCAAATTTCCACGGATCCTCCAGTTCGCGGCGCATCGCGAGCGCGTGCTCGTGATAAGCGCGCGCCTCGGTCAGATCACCGCTGCCCGGTTCGACGCTGCTCGTCGGAGCTCGGCGTGCTCCGGGTCGGACAACCCCAATGCCTGGGCCAAGCGCTGGACGGTCTCGGGATATGGATGCGTTCGAGCTCCGCGCTCGAGGTCAGAGATGCCGTGGGCACTCAGACCGGCCTGCTCTGCCAACTGCTCCTGGCTCAGGCCAGCCGCCATCCGATAGCGGCGCAAGACCGCACCGAATGCGTCCGCTCCCACCCGTCCCATTACTGCTGTCCACCCCTGCGGTTGTGGAATCCCCGCCAGCATAACAGCGCTGTCCGCGCCGGCCGCTGTGTTGGATTGGCTGCTGACCAGGACCGCGTAGTTCGCACGGCAGGCGAGCAGGTTGGGGTGGTCCGGCGCAACCGCGTTCGAGGACTCTTTCGAGCTCTGAGGCAGGCATTGACAAGTTGAGCACCGCGGCCCGGTCGGAAACGGCTGACTAACGCTGTGGGTGTTGGCCGATCGCGA
>CAZCKE010000458.1:2852-3504 GCA_964499005.1 uncultured Tepidisphaeraceae bacterium | reverse complement strand
AGGCGGTGGTCTCGACGATCCACATCAAGCACCTGGTGGACATGGCGCCGAAGGTGAGGAGGGAATGGGTGGGTGTGGGCATGGGTGGATGGTAGAGGGGATTTGGGATTTTTGAATTTTGATTTGCGATTTGGGGGAGGAGGGGCGACGGAAGTCGGGGATGTTGGGTCACTAAAAGGGCGGAGCTTTCTGAGTAGTACCGGGGGGCGGTTTGAAAATGAAATCTTCGGGTTTGAGGTCGGGGGATTCGATCTGGAGATGGATTTCAGTGGATGTTCCTTTGATGTTCGCAGCGGAATTTGGAAAGGGCATTTGTGCAGGCCCCGGCATTTCGCCCATTCAACATGCGGCTTCAAGAAGAGGCCGAGTTTCTTCCTGGGGGAGAGTGACCAGCTTGGCGCTTTGGTCCCAGACGGAGCGGGCTTTGGCTGGATCGCGGGATTCGACGGAGGAGGGGATTTCCTTGAAGCCGTCGAAATATTTTCCGGAGATTGCGGAGTATTCTGGGCTGATCAGGAGGCCTCCGAGCGCGGCGGCGGCCTCCTGTTCGGTGGAGAGATGGGAGCCCATGAAGCTGACAAACCAGCGGCTGGTCATGATTAACTTGATCATTGCAGGCATGTGGCGGCTGGCCTGAGTTGTGGGGATCACC
>CAZCKE010000458.1:0-2842 GCA_964499005.1 uncultured Tepidisphaeraceae bacterium | reverse complement strand
TTTTTCGCGCTTTGCCGTTGTATCTTCACCGGCGGCGGTCATCATGGCGAACATTTTCGCGGTGGCGTAGCGAGACATGGGGCGGAGATTAGCGGCGGGGCCTTTTGCGTAGGCGTGGTCCTCGACAGGGCCATACCTAGGGGGGTTGAATTTTCCCATCCTGGTGGCGGCCGGATCATGAAGGTCGCTGGAAACGTAGATCATACGGAAGGAGGGGCTCATCTGATTGACCAGCAGATTGGCGAGAAGGAAATGGCCGAGGAAATTCAATTGAAATGTGCGCTCGAAGCCATCTTCGGTGAACTCGGGGGATCTGGCTTTCATGTTGATGCCGCCGGCGTTGAGGATCAGGCCGTCGATGGGGGGAATTCCGATAGCGGCCAAATGATGGGGCAAAGCGCGCACGGAGGCGAGAGAAAAGAGATCCAAGGGCACGAAGCCGACGCGGGAATCGGGGAAGGATTCCTTGATAGCAAGGATGGCGGCGGCGGCCTTGGAGGCGCTGCGACAGGCCAAGAGAACATGCCAATCAGGCTGAGCGGCGAGGAATTTCGCGGTGGCGAAACCAATGCCGACGTTGGCTCCGGTAATGACGACTGTTTTCACGATTGTGCCTCGATTTGTCTCATGCGAAGGGTTTGAAGAAGGAAACCAAAGGAATTCAAAATCAGAAAGGCAGATTCGCCGATGGTTTTCAATTTCTGATCGCCCATGGCGAACGTGGTGCCGTCCTGGGCGAATCCGAACATGCGGACCAGAAGAATTGCGGCCATCAGGACGACGATGATGGCGTGCCCGAAACGAAGAGCGCCGGGGGAGAAGATGGCCGAGGCAATGACGAACGCGATGGTGAACGTCAGCCCGCCGACGACGCGAGTGTCGGTAAGAGCATCGGGCGTGGTGAGCGAGACGCCGATCGGAGCAGCCGCGTGGGCGGGGTTAAAGATATAACGGGCGCTGACCATGAGCATGATCAGGGCGGGAGGGACCATAACAAGCCGACTGAACCAGGGAAGGCGGGGCCAGAGACCTTGGTTTGTGCGTTCGGCAGGTTTGTCGAGCGATCGGGTTGTCATGAGGTGTTCCTATTTTGGAGTTGAGATCCAGAGCGTTTGAGGGTGTTGCAGCCAGGTGCCGACCCACGCCAGAGCCAGAAGCAGGGAAGGCGGAAGTGCATGGACGTATTGGTCGACCTGAATATGGGTGCAAATTGCGCCGCCGAGGTAGGCGGAAACCAGCAAAAGACCGAGGGATCTGGTACGCGGCCACAAGAAAAGGGCTGCACAAGCGATCTCGAGTGAAGCGAGGAAGATCAGTTTGGGGCCGCTGAAGCCGGCGGCGGCCATTTGTTGAACGACGCCGTGAATTCCGGCGAATTTCAGGATTGCGCTGACGATAAGCATGATCCCCGGGAGGATCAGCAGGACGAGGCCGGCTGTGGCGCGGGGCAATCGTCTTTTGCTGGCGCGGACTCGGAGTGATGAATGTGTGGAGAGGGTCATGGGGGCCTTTCTATGGATTGACGGTTGTTTCCCGATAGATTGGGGAGAAGACATTGATCAGATTTCCATCGGGATCGCGGGCGATCATCGAGCGATTTCCCCACGGCTGGTCGGCAGGCTCGGTGACAAGATGGACCCGCATTTGGCGGAGGCGAACATATTCGGCATCGACGTCAGGGACCTCGAAATCAAGAATGATCGAGCGTTCAGCGGCGCCCGTGTTTGTGTAGTGGGGCTGGGAGACCAGGTTGCGCCGCCCGGAGATGGCCAGCTGGCCGCCGGAGAGATGGAAAACGGCGTACTGGTCGCTGCCGCGCGGTTCAATGCCGATGAATGCACGGTAAAAGCGGGAGAGGGCGGGGACATCATCGGTGACGATTCGAGCGTGTGCGAGTTTCATGTTATCCTTCCTGGCCGAGGGGCTTAAACGATACGATACAGTATCGTATCTTTTTTGAGAAAGTCAAATTGATGAAGAAAAAACGGGTCAAAGAGGCCGCGGAGGAGACCGACGAGCGGGTGCTGCGATCGAAAAAGGCGGTGCTGGCCGCGACATTTCAACTGCTGAGCGAATCGGGGTTTGGCGGGGTGAGCGTGGACGAGGTCTCTCGGCGCTCAGGGGTGGCGAAAACAACGGTTTACCGGCATTGGCCGTCACGGACGGCGCTGTTAATCGATGCGTGTTCGAGCATGGGTACCAAACCCCAAGCCCCCGACACGGGCAGCTTTAAAGGGGATCTCACGGCGCTGGTGACGTACATGGCGGCGCGGTTGCGGTCGGACAAATGGGCAAGCATCCTGCCTTCGGTGATTGATGCGGCGGAACGAGATCCGGAATTGGCGGAGGTGCACGCGCGCCTGCATGCGGGTTTCATGGCGCCGGTGTATTCGATCATCGAACGTGCGAAGAACCAGGGGGAACTGCCCGAGGATTGCGAGCCATCGGAGGTGGTGGCGTCGATCGTCGGGCCATTGTTTTACAGGCGCTGGTTTTCGCGTCAGCCGCTGGACGAGAAGTTTGCAAAGGGGATTGTTGAACGCGCGTTTCAGAAATCGGCGCGCTGATTTGGAAGCATTTCGATTCTCAACCCATCGATTGGGGTTAAGGGGCTATTTTCGCGGACGGGGTTGTCAAGTAATTGCGCGCGATGGAAGTGAACTGGGCGATCTGGTCGGCTTGCCATTGCATGTCGCGGTTCAGTTCGACGGCGAGGAGGCCGGCGACATCGGGGGCCATAGCGAGGGCGACGGAGGCGTTGAGGAAGAGGGCGCGGGTCCGGGGGGCGAGGATGTCATCTACCGTGCGGGCCATTTCGTGGCGGGTGGACACAGAACTAATG
>CAZCKE010000457.1:0-3521 GCA_964499005.1 uncultured Tepidisphaeraceae bacterium | reverse complement strand
ACCGTCGCGCGAATCGAGCCGCGCGGAATCTTCAGCGCGTCCTGCGCGAAATTGAAAACGTCGTTCCAAAGCCGCGCTTCGAGATGGCTCTCCATCTTCGGCAGATAAAAATACGGCCCGCTGCCGCGCTTGAGCAACTCGGCGGCGTTGTGGAAAAAATACAAACCGAAATCGAACAGGCTGCCGGAAACCGGCTTGCCATCCACGAGCACGTGCTTCTCCGGCAAATGCCAGCCGCGTGGACGCACAAGCAGCGTGGCGGTCTGCGCGTTGAGCTTGTATTGCTTGCCGTCGGGATTGCTGAACGAAATCGTCCGGCGCACCGCGTCGCGCAAATTGATTTGCCCTTCGATGAGATTTTTCCAAGTCGGCGAAGTCGCGTCCTCGAAATCCGCCATGAACACCTTCGCGCCGGAATTAAGCGCGTTGATAACCATCTTGCGATCCACCGGCCCGGTGATTTCCGTCCGCCGATCCTGCAAATCCGCCGGAATCGAAGCGACCCTCCACGATTTGTCATCACGGAGGTGTTTCGTCGCGCTCAAAAAATCAGGCAACGCGCCAGCATCAATTTCTTTCTGCCGCTCGACGCGACGCGCGAGAAGCTTTTGACGCGTTGGCTCAAATTCGCGCGAAAGGCTCGTGATAAAGGTCAACGCGTCTTGAGTCAGGATTTGCAATGCTGACGCGTCAAGCGCTGGTTTGATGTCAATGATGTGGCTCATCTTTAGAAATTGGTTGTCACGCTCACCCTCACCCTGACCCTCTCACCCGGGGAGAGGGTCAGGGTGAGGGTGGTCGTTCATCTCAATTGTTTTGAAATCGGTTTGCATGATTAGCAAGCAAGAACCTCCCAATCGTGTGGAAATAGCCGTCGTTCTCTGCGGCTGGATGACGCGTTACAAAAAATGCCGTGTTATCGTTTTTCCGCCACAGCAAGATTTCTTCATTCTCGATTGCTTGCTGAAAGTGCCCGCCCGCGATTGACGACCAACTCGGAAGAAGTGAACCGTCGGAGCCGTAGAAGATAACAACTCTCGGTTCATGCTCGCCAATTTTTCGCCGCAATTCATTCTCCCGCCCAGCTCTTATTTCTGCGGCATAAAGTTTTCGAGTTTGTAGCCAAGGCAGAGCTGACCATTGATTGTAATTCCAGATTTGAACGCTAGGTGAAGGAAGCGGGAAGAGCTCCAGCAAACAGGTTGCGCCATTTTCACATCCGAGTTGAGCGCGTTGATAATCAAGAATCCTCCATTCCGTGGCCTTTTTGCCCTGTGCCAGCAGCAACATTCTAATCAATTGTCTCCAAGTAGGCTGAACCTTGTTGTTCATTCCGTGCCAAGTCGAATTTCCTGAAGCCGGATAAAAGCTGAGTGCGTCTTCCAAAGATTTCCGTCCATGTTCCTGCCAAGCTCGCAACCGATTTTCGACATCAACTAGACTCCAACCTCCTGCCTCCTCAACTCCAACCAGCCATATTGGCGCTTTCCAAGAACCGAAGCCGAAAAAATTATTGCAATAGTCAGTCAAAAGCGCGTCGTTCATCATTTACTCCGCGAGCTTCGCCAACGTGTGCGCGAGCACGGCTACGCTATTCTTGATTTTTTGCGGCGAGGAGTACTCGTCGAGCGAACTGCTTATTTGCCGGTTTTTTTCGCGGGTTTGCGGCGCGACTTGTTGAGCCGGATCTGATACTTCGCGAGTTCACGGTGCGCTTTGGCCACGTCGGCACGCGCCTTTTGGAGATCGCGTTCGATTTTGGCGCGTTCCTCTCCCGCGCGAACCAACTCCATGGAATGGCGACGCAACTCCAGTTGAGTCGCGACGTGCCGGGCGAGGACGCGCAACGCCTGTTTCTGTTCTGGACGCAATTCGCGCGGCACCTTGTCGATCACACAGAGCGTTCCCAGCGCGTGCCCGTCAGGCGTGATGAGCGGCGCGCCAGCGTAGAAGCGAATTTTTGGATTGGAAGTCACGAGCGGATTGTGGGCAAAGCGCTCGTCCTTGAGGGCATCCGGGATGATGAACAAGTCGGTCTGCAAAATCGCGTGCGCGCAAAAAGAAACGTCACGTGAGGTTTCGCGAACGCTGACACCGACTTTCGATTTGAACCACTGACGGTTCTCATCGACGAGGCTGATCAAGGCGATGGGCGCTTCGCAAATGTGCGCGGCCAGCGCAGTGAGGTCGTCGAACGCCTCCTCCGGCATGGTGTCGAGCAAATCGTATTGCCAGAGGACCTTGAGTCGTTTCTTTTCGTTGCTTGGAAGTGGCGCAATCATGGGTTCTGCTCGTTCAGCGGGGTGATACAATAGCGTCCGGCCTTACGAAAGCAATGCCTGTTTTAAAACACGTGAAGAAACGGGAAATCCAATCGCGACTGTCTCGTGCTCGACATTACCCGTCGGATGTGTTGTAATTTTTAATTAAAGGACCGTGAAAGCCAACTTTTTCAAAATCGTCGCAATCACTTGCCTGCTCGCGCCGTGGACGGGCTTGGCCCAGAACACGACCTTGCTTACCACCTTTACCATGCCCACTCCGGCGACTGAAGACTTGTTCGGCAGCTCGGTGGCGGCGGTGGGGAGCGACCGCGTGCTCATCGGCACGCCAAGGGACGACACGGGCGCAACGGATGCGGGAGCGGCGTATCTCTTCATGATTCAGCCTTCATTAACCATCGGACTTACCACCACGAACACCGTGGTCGTCTCTTGGCTCTCGCCGTGGACTGACTTTACGCTTCAGCAAAACACCAATGGCCTTGCGACCGGGGATTGGAGCATTGTCACCGACACCATTCAAGACGACGGTGTGACGCGGACGTTGATTGTTGATCCGCCGACTGACACCCGGTTTTATCGTCTATTCAAACCGTGAGTTGCGGTCCCGACCCACGATAATCAACACGCGACGTCGGTGTAGATTCCACAGGCCGCGCTCCAACTTTTTTGCATCGGTTCCTCGGTTCGGGAGCAATCAGTTTGGAATTTTCTTGTCGCAAATTTGTTTACCCCACGCGTATGTTTCTTCAATGGTTCAAGAATTGAAACGCAAAGTATGTACCCCTCGTTGCAAAAGTTGACCGTCACGAACCCTCGGACGGCTTCGTTCTCTGCTCGAATTTATTCGGCGCGAGCGTTTATGTTTTGGTGGCAATAAACGTATCGTGATACTTGAAGCTTGCCCAAATTTCATCGGCGGCGAATGGCTGTTGCCCAAGCTCGCCGGCACGCCCGTTCACAATCCTTCCACCGGCGAAGTCATCGCGGAATGTCCCGGCGGCGGCGTTGCCGAAGTGAATGCCGCGGTTGAAGCCGCGCACGCCGCGTTCCCGGATTGGATGGAAACGCCGCCCATCGAACGCGCGCGGATCCTTGCGCGCTTCAAAATGCTGCTCGAAGAAGATTTTGAAGACGTTGTGCGCTGCAACACGCGCGAGCACGGCAAGACGCTCGTCGAGTCACGCGGCGACGTGAAGCGCGGCATGGAAGTCATCGAGTTCGCGCTCGGCGTGCCGT
>CAZCKE010000456.1:0-3530 GCA_964499005.1 uncultured Tepidisphaeraceae bacterium | reverse complement strand
GCAAGACATATAGAGACATACTCTGAGGCATTTCTTGAACCCCAACCCTTTCCAGTACAATCCCACCCCGGCGGAAAACGATCCTTCAACAGCGTCACCTCGAGGAAAAAACATGCGTCCATCACACGGCCTCTTCAAACTCCTCCTGACCTCCACCCTCACCCTCTTCCTTATCTCCTGCAACAAAGACCAAACTGCCACCATCTCCTCCTCCTCCCCCGCCAAGCGTTACCGCATCGGCGTCTCCGTCCCCGCCGCCGATCACGGCTGGACCGCCGGCGTCATCTGGTGGGCCAAACGCGCCATGGACCTCCATCCTGAAATCGACTGGCAATTCCAGACCGCCGACTCCGGCCAGAAACAGGTCGCCGACATCGAAGACATGATGGCCAAAGGCATCGACGGCCTCGTCGTGCTCCCGCAAGACGTTGAGCCCGTCACTCGCGTCGCCAAGGAAGCCCACGATCGCGGCATCTACGTCGTCAACGTCGATCGCGGGCTCACCCAACCCGTCGCCGACGTCCACCTGGAAGGCGACAACAAACTCTTCGGCGCCAAAAGCGCTCAGTACATGGTCGACAAGATGGGTGGCAAGGGAAACCTCGTCATCCTCGAAGGCATGATCAACCAGGTCAACACCGACCGCGTCGGTGCGGCCAAGGCCGTCTTTGCCCAGCACCCCGACATCAAAATCCTCGCCGACCAGGAAGCTGACTGGAATCACGAGAAGGGCCTCAGCGTCATGCAGGCCATCCTCGCCAAGAATTCCCACATCGAGGCCGTCTGGGCCCAGGACGATGACACGTTGCTTGGCGCCGTTCAGGCCATCAAGGAAGCCAATCGCCAAAACGAAATGTGGGTCCTCGGCGGCGCGGGCATGAAAGACGTGGTCCAAATGGTGATGAACAAAGACCCCATGGTCCCCGCCGACATCACCTATCCCCCGTCGATGATCGCCGCCGGCATTCACCTCGCCGCCTCCGCCCTGCGCGACGGCAAACAAGCCGACCTCAGCCAGTTCCTCCCGCGACATCTGATCCAGGACGTCGATCTCGTCACTCCCGACAACGCATCCCAGTTCTATTTCAAGGACTCCGTCTACTGATTTTCCCCTCTCCCTATGTATTCATGGGGAGAGGCAGGGTGAGGGGCCTTCAACCATGTCGTCACTCGCATACCACTCCACTTCAAGCCATGACGACCTGGCCATCGACCTCCACGACGTCGTTAAAACCTACCGCCGCCGCGTCCGCGCTCTTCAGGGCGTCTCCATGCAGGTCAACCGCGGCCAAATCTTCGGCCTCCTCGGTCCCAACGGTGCCGGCAAATCCACCCTCGTCAAGATCATGCTCACCGTCGTCCGCCCGACCCATGCCGCCGGCAACATCCTCGGCCGCCCCATCGGCCACAAGCCCACCCTCCGCCGCGTCGGTTATCTCCCCGAAAATCACCGCTTCCCGCGCTATCTCACCGGTCGCCAGGTCATCGAATTCTTCTCCGCTCTCTCCGGTGTCGATCGCCCAACCCGCAAGCGCCGATCCGCCGAACTCCTCGAAACCGTCGGCATGTCCGCCTGGGGCGACACCAAAATCGGCCAATACTCCAAGGGGATGATGCAGCGCATCGGCCTCGCCCAGGCGATGGGCCCCGACCCCGATCTGCTCGTCCTCGACGAGCCCACCGACGGCGTCGACCCCAGCGGCCGCCGCGATATCCGCCAGGTTCTCCTGAGCCTCCGCGAGCGCGGCAAAACGGTCTTCATCAACAGCCACCTCCTCAGCGAATTGGAAACCGTCTGCGACCGCGTCGCGATTCTCGTCGGCGGCAAAATGGCCCGCCAAGGCGCCATCAGCGAACTGACCGCTGCCAAGCAATTCTTCCTCTTCGAGCTGGTTCCTTCAGCGGAGCTCCGCGAGCAGTTGCGGGCCGCCTTGCCTGGCGCGTTCAACCCTACGACTCCTCCCGCGCCGCAAGTGCCGTGGCGCGGAAAGCTCCCCGATCAATCCTGGTGCGAATTCGATGGCACTCATCTGCGCATCGGCAAGACCGAGCCCCCCGATGTCCAGGAGATTCTCGATGCCCTCCGTCGGCATGCCATCGTCATCGCCAAAATGCACGTAGTTCGCCCCTCGTTGGAAGACCTCTTCTTTGAAGCCCTGGCCGATTCCCCCTCGCCGCGCCCTAATCCCAAATGAGCCAAACCCTCGCACTACTCCTCGACGCCTACCGCGACCTCAACGCCAGGAAGATGTTCTGGATCGTCCTGATCATTTCCACGCTCGTCGCCGCATCCTTCGGGGCCGTCGGGCTCACGTCGACCGGCATCAGCATCTTCACATGGCATATCAACTCGCCCGTCAACAACGTGGTCGTCACTCCCGCGACCTTCTACAAGCAACTCTTCCTCAGCTTGGGCGTCGGCACCTGGCTGACCACCTTCGCCACCTGCCTGGCGTTGATTTCTACCGCCAGCATTTACCCCGACTTCATCGCCAGCGGCGCCGTCGATCTCTACCTTTCACGGCCCATTGGCCGCTTGCGCCTCTTCTTCACCAAATATCTCTGCGGCCTGCTCTTCGTGTCGCTCCAGATCGCCTGCTTCTGCCTGGCGAGTTTTCTGGTCATCGGCATTCGCGGCCGCGCCTGGGAGCCTTCCCTTTTCCTGGCCGTCCCCATCGTCGTGATCTTCTACAGCTACCTCTATTGCGTCTGCGTTCTGGTCGGCGTCGTGACCCGCTCCACCGTCGCGGCCGTTCTGCTCACATTGCTCTTTTGGATGCTGGCGTTCGGAGTCCATGCCACCGAGGTCACGCTTCTCACACTACAGCTTCACAGCCAGCGGGAACTGACCGCATTGGATGAACGACTCTCCCGGGACACCATCGAACTTCAGGAATTGGATCGAGATCCAGCGGCCACCCGACCCGCGACGGTTCCCACCACCACTCCGGCCGCTCCTCACGGTGCCGTCGGCCGCGTGCTGCGCTGGCTCGTCCCCACAACCGCCTCCGTCGCCGCTCGCCGCCAGCAATTACAAACCCAGATCGATTCCGACAAAGAGCGCCGCCCCTCTCTCGTCGGCGAATACGAGCGCCCTCATCATTATTTCTTTCTCGCGATGGGCGTCTTACCGAAAACTTCCGAAACCATCGACCTGCTCCGCCGCGAACTCGTCAAGCGCGCTGATCTTCCCGAGCAGCGGAACCCTGAAAACGACAACGGCGACGACAGTCCCAACAACACGCAGACCAACAACACCGATGTTCAAAATCTCCAGGCTTCCCTCGAATCGCGTTCCGTTGGTTGGGTCGTCGGTACCTCCGTCGCCTTCGAAGCCGTCATCCTCTTCTTTGCCGCCTGGATCTTCTGCCGCCGCGACTATTGAGCCTTAACGTGCCTCTGCCCCCTCGGTGCTCCCAGCTAATCGCTGCCTCTGTTTTTTCGCATGGCCTCGAGTTCTCTTTGCTCTCCCGGGCGGTTGAGGGGAAGTCGGAAAGTGGTGGAGGGGGTGCGGGGGAGGCGGCGAAAAC
>CAZCKE010000455.1:0-3539 GCA_964499005.1 uncultured Tepidisphaeraceae bacterium | reverse complement strand
CACTCTTGCAAATTGAACCACTTCCTACATGTTTTGGGAACATACAAGAACGCGAGATCATGGGTGCCGCTCTGACGGGCAACAAAACACTACGCCTAGCAATCTATTTATCAAAGATCATCAAGCCTCCCACTGGGTTGCCAATCCTTACACCAAATTATGACCGACTCATTGAGCTGGCTTGCGAATTGGCAGGATTTCACGTGGATACTACTGCAGTGGGGCACTATGCGGGCGTATTTGATCACTCGCGGAGCTTTTACAGTGCATGCAGTGGCTTCGTTCCGTCCCCAAAACCGGGCCGATTGTCTTATTTTCCACGGGCGTTGGTCTTGAAACCCCACGGCAGTTTTGATTGGTATAAAACTAACGGAACACCACGAAGATGCACTCTTAATCTCGAAGGGGATAGACTGATCATTACGCCGGGTTTGAATAAATATCGAGCCGGATACGATTCGCCATTCGACAAACATCGGGAACTCGCCAACGACTATATAAGGAGAGCCGCTCGGTTACTGATCGTGGGTTATGGTTTTAATGATGATCACCTTCAGACGCACTTAATTCGAAAAATCAAAGACGGTGTTCCAACGCTTATTTTGACTCGGACTGCGAATGACAAAATGACGTCGCTATCTCAAGAGGCTCCGCGATGCATCTGTGTATCGAAGCCTGCGGTGCGCGGCGGCGCCGCTGTAGTCACAAAAGACGTAGCCTTTGAGCATGATGGCCCAGATATTTGGGATCTCGGAGTACTTACGACGGAGCTTCTATCATGAAAGATGTTCCTATTCTCACCCTTGATGCAACGAACAAGCTCGGCAAGGTAGCCGCCGTAGATACCAGCCGCGTTTTGATTGCTGTAGACAACGCAACATTACTTCCGCGAGCCGGAGTTGGCAGCCTAGTTGCCATTCAAGGCGTTACGGCTCAGGAATTCCTTATTGGCATGACAGAGCGCGTAACGCGGCAACTACGCGAACAGACGGCCGCGCCCGACCCGATGGAACCGATCACTCTTGTAATGGAGGTCGTGCCGGACGATACGTTGCGAGTTGTCCTTTTGGGTACATATCGAACAATCGACGGCATGATGCGGAATCGCTTCAAGCGTGGAGCTGATTCCTTTCCCCAGATTGACCGTGAATGTCATCTACTAGAGGGGGGAAATCTTCAACGCTTTATGAGCTTGCTTGGGAAGGAACTGGAAGCAAAGCAAAGGCTGGAACTCGGCCATTTTATTCTCGATCAGTCCGCTGTTGCTATTGCAAACGGAGATAGATTTTTCCAAAGGCATGCTTCAATACTAGGCAGCACTGGTTCGGGTAAAAGCTGGTGCGTATCTCTTATTCTGGAACGCGCGCACGCTCGTAAGCACGCAAATATTATCGTTTTCGATATGCACGGTGAATATTCGTCGCTTGCGAGCCCACCGAGCCATGCTGGCAAACCGGCACCTCGAGCAATTGCATCGCAATTCAAAATTGCTGGTCCAGGAGACTTGGACAATCCGCTGCCGCGCACGATTTTTTTGCCATACTGGCTACTCAATCGCGAAGAAATGTTGTCAATGATTCTCGACCGGAGCGATCAAAATGCTCCAAATCAAGCGTCGAGATTCACGCTTCATGTTAGAGCGTTAAAGGAAGCGACTTTAACAGAAAAACACAAAGACGATGTTAAAGCTACTTTCACAGTTGATTCTCCAATTCCATACAGACTTACAGATTTGCTTGATAAATTGAAGCACGATGATACAGCAAAAGGTATTGGCGCTAAGGGGGGTGAAATAAAGGGAGAATGGGAAGGACGCCTAACGCGGTTTATTTCTCGTCTTGAAACCAAAGCCGAGGATCGGCGATATGGATTTATGTTTAAGCCACCCCCTGCCGCCCTAGAATATGATTGGCTCGCCAAGCAAGTTGAATCACTTCTCGCATCGAAGAACGATGAAGCTGGTATAAAGATTGTGGATTTTTCCGAAGTGCCTTCCGATGTGTTGCCGGTCGTCGCAGGAGTGTTCGCTCGACTACTTTATGATGTGCAGTTTTGGATGGCTCCTGATAAACGCACCCCGTTCGTATTCGTTTGTGACGAAGCGCATCTTTATCTGCCGGTTCGCGAAGATGCGGATGCCGTTGAAAAGCAAGCCCTCTATTCTTTTGAACGGATTGCGAAAGAAGGTCGCAAATATGGAGTGTCGTTGCTGGTCGTTAGCCAGAGACCTTCTGATGTGAGTCGAACGATTTTAAGTCAATGCAACAATTTTCTGATCCTTCGACTCACAAATGACCAAGACCAAAATGTCGTTCGGAGGCTTATGCCCGATTCACTGGCGGGTATTTTAGAGGGTCTTCCACTGCTTGATACGGGTGAAGCGCTACTTTTGGGGGACGCCATTCTACTTCCCGCGCGGATTCGTCTGAATCGGCCATTAATTGAACCATTGAGTCAAACGCGGGATTTCTGGCAAGAATGGGGGGAAAAGGCTCCTGATGCAACCGCGGTTAAAGTAGCGGTTGAAACGTTAAGACGGCAGTCACGTACAACCGCTAAATCTTCATAGGATTTATTGAAATCGAACGCGTTGCTGCGTTAATGTCCCTCACTCGCTGCCAGTAATTCCCGAAGCCTTTGGATCGTGTCCGCATCCTGCGGCTTCTTGTCCTCGAGTGTACGCAGGATGCGCGGAAACCGAACGGCAATTCCCGATTTGTGCCGGTCCGATTTCTCGATCGCTTCAAAGCCGATCTCGAAGAATCGCAGCGACTTGAGATGATGGACGGAGCCGAGGCGGCGTGATCGGAATGGGCGTGGGTGACGATGGTGCGCGGCACGGGGGACCAGACACCGATACGGAAATCGCCGGGCGGGTACTAGAGGCCTTGATCGGTGCTGGCAATGAGGGCGCCGGCCATTCACACCTTGACAGGAACTTTAGTAAATCCGCGCTGCGAATATCGCGAAGTTCACCCTATAACTCCGCTTCATTTCTTGAGCCTTCGGGCAATCGGGCCGATAGACCAGTGGCGGCAGAAGTTATCCGCCATTCCCAGGAGGTCTGTTTTGCCAGGCATTCAAATTGGTCAATTGCTGATGGAACAGGGCGTGCTGACGACGGCACAAGTCGAGCACATCCTCAAGATCCAGAAGATGTCGCACCGCCCCTTCGGCGACCTGGCGGAACGTCTCTACGGCATCGACCCCAAGGCGGTGGAGGATGCCTGGGTCGAGCAATACATCCGCGTCGCGGGGGTGATCGATCTGGAACAGCAGAATATCGACGCGGAATGCCTGAGGACGCTGAATCGGCGGCAGGCGTGGCAGTTTCATCTGCTGCCGATGAATCGCCAGGAAGAAAGCTTGAACGTTGCAACGAGCGCGCGGGATTTGGTGCGGGCGGTTAATTTCTCGGCGCGGAAGCTGGATGAGCCGGTGCATTTTCTGATCGCCGAGCGGGCGCAACTGCGGGATTTTTTGATGAAGCATTATCCAGTGCCGCAATATTTGGCGCATTATGCGGGTGAGATGTAAGG